>CAVFVF010000026.1:0-23281 GCA_963625925.1 Eggerthellaceae bacterium
TGCTCATGCAGGGCATTCCTGCGCCATAAGCCCCTTGCAGGGGCTTTTCCTTTTTTGGGGTGCTTTTGGCTCTTAAATGTTGTGGGATAATAGCGGTACATAACGTTTCACAAGGAGTTTTGTTGTGGCTAATTTCTGCACCTCTTGCGGCTCTCCGCTCGATTCAGATCAAAAGTTTTGTACTAACTGCGGTACTGCTGTGCCCGAATTGGTTGATAAGGCTGACCAGGGCACCGATCCCTTTAATAAGGTTCAGTCAACATCCGACCATAGCAATGATGCTACAGTTCAGATGCCTACTGCGGCACCGACTCAACCTTTGGGAGCAAACCCTGGCAACACTTCACCTATGCCCGCGGTGACCGACAGTACCGTTCGCCAATATAAGCAGCAGCGACCAGAGGCGCCGGTATATTCCGATCAGCCTCAGCCTGCGCCCACCCAAGGTGGCGCTTCTAACGACAAGAGCAAGACCATTCTCATATGCGTTGTAGTTGGTTTGGTTGTTGTGCTAGGCATTCTTATTGGTGTTTTGATCGGGGGCTCTGTGGCTGGTAATAATGCCAATTCTGCTTCTTCGCAGCAGCAGTCGCAGCAAGCAACTGATTCATCCTCTTCTGGTTCAACTAGCCAAAATAGCTCAAGCTCCTCTTCTAGCTCTAGCTCAAATGTGTCTGCTGCTGAAGTAGAGATTTACAATTCTTTGAGCGGCTACTATGCAAGCCTTGGTAATTTCGACAGCGCTATTTCCGATGCCGCTAAATCGTTCAACAACAATTATGCGAAGAAGAGTAAGAGCACTAGGTCGAACTGCGCAAGTACCGCTAACGATATTCAGGTTGCGGTAAATCAGGAATATAACAACCTGAAGAACCTTTCGGTTTCTAGCAGCTCGTCCAATTACGCGGCTTATCAGGCGATGCTTACTTGCTACAACGATTGCGTCCATCGTATTACTGCTATCTGTGATTCTTGGAAAAACAGCCTTGCGTTCGATGATCCCACCGGGCACGAAGACCTTATCTGCGAACCTTTGACTCGCGATAAGGTGGGCGACAACAACAAGTATTACACCGAGTTCAATAACACCTATCCCAGCGCAAAACCGAAAGATCCTCGTGGCTAGTTTGGGAGGATTCCTTTTAGGGGTTTTGTCTTGAACTGATGGCGCATAGTGCCCGAAAAAGCGTCGTACCTATCGGCGTTCATAGGGGACGCATATTGGGCTGATGGCGCATAGCGCCGCGAGCTTTCGTTTTAGTTTGCGCCGTAGACTGATGGCTCATAGTGCACCGGGCTTTTGGTTGGATTTGCACCGTAGGTTAACAGCTCAAAGCATTCTAAGCTTTCATATGAATTTTAAGAACCGTCTGTTTATCAGGCGGTTCTTTTTGTATTCGGGAAAGCGCCCGATTGCTTCAGGCAAATTTTGGAATTATTTTCGCAAGTTTTTCGACTTATTTTGGAATTATTTTCGACAAACTTTTTCATCTGTTTCGCATTTTGTTCCAAAAAAAATTAGATTCGACTGGAATCATGTAGGCCATCGAGAGAGGGGTGGCCTATGAAAAAGGGTCCGATGATTGCAGGAATTGTCTGCGGCTTAGTGTGCGCGGCATGCGTATTTCTGTATGCGCAGATGGTAAGGGGCGAAGCAGACACGGCCCGTGCGGAAGCCATGGAGCGTTATGGCGGCGAGCAGGTGGAAGTGCTTGTTGCCACCAAGGATATTTATCCAGGAGAAACGCTGGATTCTTCTAACGCTACGGTTCGCACCTGGTTAAGCGACCTATTGCCCGATGAGTGTGTTACTTCGTTGAGTGATGTAAAGGGTATTCAGGTCACTTCGATGATCGTTAAAGGCGAAGCTGTATCTAGGCATAGGTTTGAATCGGGGTCTTCGAGCGTCGATGTGCCGGAAGGTTGCGTTGCTCTTTCTGTTTCGGCCCAGGATGTTCAAACCGTGGGCGGCTCGCTTAAGGCGGGCAACTTAGTAGACGTATATGCGACGGGTTCGCAGACTAGCCGAATTGGTGAGGGCATTTTGGTACTTGCCACCAACGTAGACAATGCCGATTCCTCGAAAACGAAGGTGAGCTGGGTGACGCTTGCCGTTCCGGCTGAGCAGTCTCAGGAATTTGTTACGGCGTCTCAATCGATGGACATGTACTTCGTATTGCCTGCCAGCACTACAGCGGATGAGGGCTCAACTTCTGAAGCCGATTCGAATTCTGAGGAAGCAAAGGCAAGCGAAAAGTCTGACGCTACGGGCAAGACGGCAGCATCTTTTGCTAGCGAGCAGAGCTCTTCTGGCGCAGAAGCGCCTGTGGCTAATCAGTAAAGACTTTTAAGTTGGCGCAAGACCTGCGCCGTTATGGGAGGGGATTGTAATGACGGGTTTCAGCAAGACATTGTTGTGCATTGATTCGGAATCGTTTGAGCATCCAGAGCTTATTGGCTTGGCGGACGAGAATTTGGCTGCGCAGTCCTGGCTGCGAGTGTTCAGTAATGCCCAGGATGCACGCATGGCCTTGAACAACGATAGTGAGCTTGGCGCCGCCTGGGTGGTTTCGACTGATGACATGGAGGGAATCAATCTTGCGGCGGCACTCAAAAACGATAGGGCCGATTGCGATATTCAGCTGATTTCTTTTGGCGGCACTGGCTCGGAAGTGGGTCGATGCCAGGCTGCAGGCATTAATCTGCTGCGTGGGCGCGATGAGTTTATTCGCCGCTATTCCGAAAAAAAGGGTGCCGCGGTACTGGGCGCGGGAGGCACTGAAAGGGCAGAAAGCACCGAAAAGCTTGCTCAGAATGCAACGCTTAAGGAAGAGCCGCACGCGGAAATGGCTTTCTTGGACGCAGAGCCTGATCTTGAATCAATTCGCTTAGAGGGCGAACCCTGCGCATCGGGCAAAGAGGTTGATTCGAAGGCTGTTCGCTCTATGGGTGAATCGGGCTGGGCGGGCAATGACTCCCTGGCCGGCGGCTTGGATGCAGTGGTGCCAAAACGTTCGGCTTCGAAGAGTGCGCAGCCCGTAAGTTCTGGAAACGCAGAGCCTAGCCAGGAAGAGCTGATTTCGCGAGTGGTGTTTCAGCCAGTGCAAACCGATAAGACTGCTTATGTGGTCTCGGTTGTTGGCGGCAATGGCGGAGTTGGCAAAAGCACGGTGGCGTCATGCGCAGCAACAATGCTGCAGGGAAGGGGACTTAAGACGCTGCTTGTAGATGCCGACTTGCAGTTTGGCGATATGGGCTTTCTTTTGGGGAAGGAAGACGCTTTTGATATCGCCGATTTGATGGCACAGCCTGAGCGTTTGGCCCAGCTCGAGCCAAAGGATGGGCTCCCTGCGTTGATATGCTCGCCGCGAAAGCTGGAACAGTCGGAGCTCATCATGAATCGCATCGCAGAGCTTATCGATTATCTGAAGGGATTCTTCGACGTGATTGTGGTGAACACCGGCGCTTTTTGGTCGGAGAGCCATGTACAGATCATCGAGGCTTCCGACAAGGTGCTGTTCATGCTGGACCAGCGCCCTTCATCGGTTCGTTCGTGCTCGCACGCCCTTGAGCTATGTGCTCGATGCGGTATAGCTACGCAGCAATTTCAGTATGTGCTCAATTTCTGTTCGCGCCATGCCCTGCTTACTTCGTTGGATGTTTCTTGCGCTCTGCAGGGAGCCCATGTGGAGGAACTGAAAGATGGCGGCAAAGAAGTGGGAGAGCTTTTGGGCGCAGGACTGCCCTTGGAACTGTTGGCTTCGAAGAATGTCTTCATCGACAGCTTGGGAAAGCTTATGGGCCAGATTTTGCCCGAAGCTTTAACTGCGGTCGGGCAAGATGTCGCTATACAGCTGGCACCTAAGAAGCGCTATGTGTTCGGCGGGTTTCGGAAGCGGAGGGCAGCATGTCTTTAATGGAGCGCGCTGCCGCTCCAGGCAATGTAGTAAGAGCGAACGGCGCACAGGCAAATTGGGCCCTGAGCGAGCTTCGGGAAAAGGTTGGCGGCATCATTTCGGCGAGCGAGGCAGCGCGGCTAATTGCTCGCAATCCTCGGCAGGCTAAAAGCGAAATCCGACAAGCATGCGAGCGGGTACTGAAAGAAGAGCCTTGGATTGTTCGAGGAGGTATGCCTGCAGAAGAGGTGATCGACCGCTACCTGGATGAGGTGTTTGGTTTAGGCCCGCTCGAGGAAATGCTCGAAGACGAAGAAGTTACCGAAATCATGGTGAACGGGTCGAAGTCGCTTTATTTCGAGAAGGATGGAAAGTTGTTTGCGGCAGACCATCCGTTCGCAAACGATTCGCAGGTGTACTCGCTTATCGACAAGATTATTGGGCCCTTGGGCAGGCGAATTGATGAGGCGTCTCCTATGGTGAACGCTCGCCTGGAGGAAGGTCATCGCGTGAACGCGGTTATCCCGCCTTTGGCGCTTGATGGGCCCGCTGTTACCATTCGAAAGTTTCGTTCGCATGCGTTTTCACTTGCGGAAATGCGCGAGTTGGGAAGCTTTGATTTACTCATTGAGACTTTGTTGGAGTGGGCGGTTATGCGTCGTTGCAACATTGCCGTTTCTGGCGGCACGGGCAGTGGCAAAACAACCCTTTTGAATGCGCTTTCGGCGCTTATATCGCCCGATGAGCGCATTGTGACCATTGAAGACTCTGCAGAGCTTCGCTTTACCGAGCATCCGCATGTGGTTCGCCTGGAGGCGCGCCCTAAAAACTCGGAGGGCAAAGGAGAGGTAACCATCCGTGATTTGGTGGTGAACTCCTTGCGCATGAGACCGGATCGCATTGTGGTGGGCGAATGCCGTGGCGCGGAAGCCCTGGATATGCTGCAGGCGATGTCGACTGGGCACGATGGGTCGCTTACTACGCTGCATGCCAATTCGCCCATCGAAGCGGTTTCGCGTCTTACCACCATGGTGCGTTATGGCGCCGAGCTGCCCGTTGAAACTATCGAAGTTCAGATTGCCAGTGCAATCGACCTGGTGGTGCAAACAACGCGTTACCCCGATGGGCGAAGGGGCATTTGCGAGATAGCGGGCTACTTCTGGGACAGGGATAAGTCTGCTTGCAGGGTGAAGAGCTTTTTCAAGCAGAACCTAGTTACGGGAAGACGTGAATGGGTTGCCTTTCCGGAATGGTTGGACGACCTGCCTTATTTAGGCATTGCTAGCCGAGAGGAGGTTTTGGCGTGGAAACGAAGAGCGTCCTGCTTATAGTTGCAGCCATTGCTGCAGCGTTGGTGGGCATTGTTTTGGCTTCGAGTTTTGCAAAGAGCGCGTTTGAGAAAGCGCGCAGCAAGCGTACAGTTGCTCGTTCTGGTGGTACCGGGCTGGGCCTAGAGTCTCTTTTGGCTGAAGGGTTTCCTTCGCTTGGTGGCCCTGCGAGGCTGCTGTTGCGTTTTGATCCGTTTAAAGGGCTGATGGGAAAGCTTGCTACAGAAGTGAATTACGCGGGCTTCCGCACTAATTTAGAGGCAATGGCTTCGGTTGTGTTTGTTAGCTTAGCGGTGCTGACGCTTGCAGTACTTGCTGTTTCGTGGTCGTGGGTATGCGTTTTGGCAGTTGGTGCCTGTTTTTTGCTTGGTTTGAGCGTATGGGCAAGCCATAAGGCCGAAAAGCGCAGGGAAGAAACCCGCGAGGGGATCCCTGAGGTTTTGCAATCAATGAAAGCTTGCTTTCAGACGGGATACTCGCTCGCTCAAACCGTGGGCGAGGTGCGCCAAAGCACCAAAGGTGCACTTCAGAAATTGTTTTCTGAAGTTGAGGGTGTTCTGGAGACCGGTGGTAGCACGCAGCGTGCGTTGGGAAAGCTGCGCGATGGGGCAACTGAACCAGAGCTGGTATTTTTGGCTACTGCGCTGGAGATCCAGCACAAAACGGGCAGCAGTATGGAGCGCGTGCTAGAGGCGACGCGACAGTCGGTTGTTGATGAGCTCGAGCTAAAGCGTTCGCTGCGCACGCAAACCGCCCAAGCAAAGCTTTCTGCGCAGATTGTTACCGTGATGCCCTTTGCTCTGATTGGTGCTTTTTCATTGGTTTCGCCGGGGTTCTTGGATCCATTTTTCGAGAGCCCATTGGGCCTGGCTCTTTTGGCCATTGCCTTAGGTATGCAGGCGCTGGGTATTGCGCTGGTTCGGCGAATGCTGAAAGTGGGGCAGCTATGATGCCGGAACCGATTGGAGCTATTGCCGTTGCCAGTGCTTTTATGGCTGGCGGCTTGCTGGGCAGGGCAGGATATTCGCGCAACATCGACGCAAAAAGAAGGCGTGCGGCCCTTCAGGCAATGGGCTGCGGGTCGGCATTGGAGGCGGCCTCTATTTCCCTGGAAGCCTCGGGATTTTCCGCCTGGCTGATTGGCCAGATGGTGACCTTATCGCAGAGGGGAGGCCTGGAAGAGGGGTGGCTTTTGCGATTGGCTTCGCGGGGGTACAGCCCTGGTTGCGAGGCTGCTGTTAAATCGGGCTTGGCGCAGGCGGTAACCTGCGAAGGGTTTGCAGCTGCGCGTTTGCGCTGTGCCCTGTTTGCCGGATTGGCTGGCGCGCTTGCCGGGTGCGTGTTCTCTTCGATGTTGATGGGCATCGGCTTGATGCTGGGCATGCTGCTTGGGTGGCGGGCTCCGATGGCGGCGTTGCGTGATGAAGTGCAATGCCGTGGCTTTTCGGCAGAACGCCAGCTAAGCCAGATGATCGAAGTGGTGGTGCTGGGTCTTCGAAGCGGTATGTCGTTCGATAGGGCTTTGGCGTTGTATCACGGTTCGTTTGCCGGTTCGCTTGCAGCTGCGCTAGCTTCGGCGCAACAGCAGTGGAATCACAGCCTTGTAAGTCGGCCCGAGGGTTTACGCAATGTGGCGGCGACGTACGATTCGCCCTTGTTTGAGCGGTTTGCCGAAAACGTGATTCGGTCGCTCAGGTTTGGAACTTCGCTTGCGGGCAACTTAGGGCTGCTTGCGGTTGAGGCGCGCGCTATTCGAAAAGCAAAGCTTGAAGAGCAGGTTGCTAAGGCGCCGGTAAAAATGCTTTTGCCGGTAGGCGCCCTCATACTGCCAGCCATGCTCATTTTGATTATGGGACCCATCATGTTGGATTTGATGAGCGGATTTTAGGAGGAGATTGCAATGAATTTTGGTATGAAAAAACAGGTAGGAGAATTTTTTGGCGGTGTAAAAATAGCGGCAAGACGCGAGTTTGCACCTGTTGCCAACGTTTGGAAAATGCGCAGGAGCATTAAAGAGATATCCGGCCAGGGCACAACAGAGTACGCGATTCTAGTAGGCGTATTGGTTGTTATCGCAATTCTGGCCATCACGGTTTTCCGTCCAAAGATCCAAGAACTATGGGATGCAATTTCTTCGGGCATCAACGGCCTATAGGCGGCTGCTTTAGGGCTCGGTGCGAATTTTTTGAGTGCCGGCCCAGGCGTCTTTGCCTGATAGCGGGCACGCGAAGGCGAGCTTGGAATTTAAGGGTGCGCTTTATTTTTCCGCAAACTTGGCGAAGCCGCTTGGCTGGGCATTTTCGTACTCAGCTGCAAGGGCAATCGAGCGTTGAGTACGCAATTGTGTTCGCGGCATTTTTGGCGCTGCTTATTGGCTTGGGGGCTATGGCCAATTTGTTCCAAGAGGGAACAGTGGTTAACCATGCGCTGCAATCGGCATCGCACCACCTGAAGGACGTGGCCTCGGGCGCATGGGCAGAAGTGTTGCTTTATTAGGCTGAAAGGAGGGGCAATGCGCTTTTCGGGAAATATTTGCCGGCTATCGGGTCAGGCTACGGTCGAGGGTGCGTTCCTTATTCCTTTGATTCTGATTTTGCTGATGCTGCTTATTCAGCCGGGTATTTTGCTCTATGACCGTTTGGTCATGCAATCGGCGGCGGCTGAGGGGTGCCGCCTGCTGGCAACCCGGCCTGCAGGAACCTACGGTGCGCAGGAAGCTTTCGAAGGTTCAGTGCTTCGCCATTTGGGATCGGTTCCCGAGCAGGAAAACTTTCATGTGCACGAATCTGGGTGCTCCTGGAAGGTGACTTTTGAGGGGAATGAAACCTCGGAGCGCGTGAGCGTCTCTATCGAAAATCAGGTAAAGCCTTTGCCGTTTTTTGACTTTGGTGCCCGTGCGCTGGGCCTTACCAATGGGAATGGCAATTTTAGCCAGAAAGTTCAAGTGGCTCAGCCAGTTAAAAGTTCGTGGGTGGTCGGAAACGAATTGGGCCTCAGCCCCGATAAGTGGGTGGCGCAAGATGGCTCTACAACGGGCAGGTAGACATGGGTAAAAACGTTAAACGCTCGATATTTTGGGAAGAAGAGGGGTTTTCCACTGCGGGAATGGCAATTGCCTTGCTGCTTACCCTGGCGCTCATTTTTACGGCAGCTCGTGTGTACGAAGTGAATACTGCTTCAGCCCAGGTGCAGGAAACCGCCGATGCCGCTGCCCTTGCCGCCGAAAACACGGTGGCAGAGTTCTATATTGTGGCCTCTATCTGCGACGCATGTGTGTTGAGCCTTTCGTTGACGATGGTTGGCGCGTTGGGGCTGAGTGTGGTGTGTGCTTGCATTCCGCCTACGGCTGCTCTTTCAAGAGGGCTGCTTGAAGCGGCAAAGAAGATTAAAGAAGCGCGCGATTCCTTTTGCGATTCTGCCAATAAATCGTTGGAAAAGCTTGCGGCTGCGTTGCCATTTTTGGCAACCGTTAAAGCGCAGGAGGTTTTGCGCGCAAATTCTGTATCGGGTGCGTCGTATCAGGGAGTGGCTATTTTGGCTCCTTGGGAAATGGAAGATAAAGCCGATCTTTCGTTCGAAGGCTCCGACGAGGCTCTTTTAGAGGTGGACGAAAATCAGGCCGAACTTGAGGAGGCGGCTCGGAAGGCTGAAGAGGCAGCCGAGCGCGCTAATCAGTGGAAGCAGCATGGCTACGAGCACGATTCAGGCAGCAAGGAAGGCTACTGCATGTATCAAAGAGCTGCCACGCTTGCCGGCATGGATGCTTCGCAGAATCCGTATTTTTCTTCGGTTGATACTTGGAACTTTGGGGCGGCCTTAAACCGCGCGAAGGCTTATTACAAAGCGCGTTGCGCTCAAGAGTCGCCAGCCGATTCTTCTGTGGCTGAGGTGTCTAATTCGGCATTGCGAAAGCGGTTTTATGCCTATGCGCAGGCCGAGGTCGCAAAGGGTTATGTACACGAAACGGCCGATTCGTTTGAAGCGTATTTCCCGCTGTTGCCAAGGAATACCGAGGAAATGAAACAGACTACCTTGTGCACCGACGTGGTGTATCCGAAAACGCAGAATGGCGGCAAGATAGAGATGCATGCCTGGGGAGGGTGTCCTGCTATTGCGCAGGGTACGTATTTGGGCTTGGGCTCAATTGCGGAGTTGGCTGGTGAAAATTCAGGTTTTACCACCTGCAAAGTGTGCGATTTCACACCAAGCAGCATGGGTAATGTGGCTGCAGCTTCTACCTCTATTGAAAACGGTTTTGAATATCACTATCGCGAGGTTGCCAAGGCGGCGGAAGAATATCAGAAGGCCCGTGCCGAGCTAGATCCGCTGAGCAATGAGGTTAAAGGAACTGCCGGTAAGTTGCTGGATAAAGTAAAGGATGCTTTTGCTGAAGCCTGCTCTGAGCGCATAGATGTTACTCCACCTGGGCACTTGGGCGCCGTTGTGCTGATTGCCGATGTGGGCACTGCCCAAACGCGTTTTCCCTCGAGCTTTGTTGGCTCGGATGGGGTTGGCGCCCTAGGTGCGCGTGTGGCTATTTCCAGCGCGACTTTGGTCAAGGAATCTTCCGATGAAGGCAAGAATGTAATCACTTCTTTTCTTGACGGCGTTTCGGGGCAAGGAGCTACAGCCGCGGGTGCTGCAAATGTGGTGTTGGGGCTTTGGTCTGGCATGCTTGGCGTGTATACCGAAGGGCATGATGGCATCAGCTCAGCCATTGAGCAGGTACTCGATTCTATTCCGCTTGCAAGTGCTAGCGGCTTAGGCTCATGGGCTTCGGATGCTTTCGAAGATGCCGTTGCCAGCGTTGGCTTTGAGCCCGTTGACCTTCGTGCCCGTAAAGCGGTGCTGGTGAACTCTTCCCACGTGCTTGCTGCCGATGATTCTGCATTTTCGGCCAGGTTGCTTTCGGCCAAGCAGCAGGCGAATTCTAGCGATGGCTCGGGTGGCCTGGAGGGCGCAATCTCGTTGGTTCAAACCGCCGCGCAGGATGCCATCGACGATGTTTCGGGCGAATTCACCATTGCTACGGTGGTGCTGTTCGACGGGCTTTTGGAGGTGCCCATAACCGTTTCGCTGCCGGCAGCTGTAACGGGCGGGTTGGAGCAAGCGGTGCAAACCGGCATTGGCTATTTGCGAAATATTGCAGAAACCGTGACGGGGGTGCGGCAATGGAAGTAAGAAATACAGGGTTGCTGCGGCATGGGATGTCGCGCCTGTCTGGGCAGATGACCGTTGAATTTGTGGCGATGTTCCCTGTGATGATCGTTATTGCCCTAATTGCGGTGAACGCTACGCTGTTTCTTTCTGAGTGTTCGGCATTCGACAGGGTATTCAGGAATGCGGTGTGCACCTACGCTGCTTCTCCTGCTTATGGGCAGGACGCAGGCCAGAGTTGTGCCTTAGTGGAAAGTGCGCTGCGAGAGCAGTTCAGCGCCGAAAACCTTACGGTGCAGGTTTCTTCTTCGGGTACCGAAGGGGGCATCGTTACTTTCAACGGCAAGCTCAGCTTTGAACCGACGTTGTTTGGCATGGGCGCATTGCATGGCGCGTTTGGGGTGAGCTTTCCTGCGCTAACTCACGAAGGAAAGTTCAGCGTTTCGGCATATAAACCTGGGGTGGTGGTTTAAATGAGGGGCGTGCAAAGGAACGGCTTGGCAGCTATTGGCAAGGCTCTGTACCCGCGTGCTTGGTTGGTGCTGGCGGTGCTCGCCGGCGCAATGCTCGCCTTAGCGGGGCTCAATTGCTGTACCCAGCACCAGGAAGAAGGCGCTTTGGAAGTTGGAGCGAAAGGGATAGCTTCTAGCTTCAGCACGGCGTTTGCGGGTGCGAGTTCGGTTGAAGACCTTGATGCTAGTGCCCAGGTTTTCCCTGATGAAGCGCTTGGCTCTTATTCGCAAGAAGTTCCTGCCGACATTGCCGCAGAAGCCTTGAGTGCTGAAGGGGCGCTTTGTTCGGCTGCATCAGGTGGGGCCACCTTGGGTTTTACAAGGCAAGGCAGCGCAGCAGAAAATTTTGCTTGGGCGCAAGGGGAGCTAGGGCGTAAGGGCTGGAGCTTTGTACCGAGCGGAAACAACGTTGCCGGGACCTTTGTTAAAGGGCAGGGAAAGTATCGTTGGGCGGCTCTAACCTGCACTGAAGTTGGCAGTGGATCTTCGATTGTTTTGACGGTAAGTGAGGTTGGGACAAATGGCTGATGCGTTGTGCGGAGCGCAGAAACTCGTTTATGCGGTGAGCTATCTGGATCGCATGAAGGGGTTTCTGGTTCGCCGTCCGCAGGGTTGTGTGCTGCTGATAGCCCCCTGCCATTCCATTCATACCTTTGGCATGCGTTGCAATTTGGATGTGGCATTTCTTTCGCGTGATGGCACAGTGCTGCTTTCCAGGGAGGGGGTGGCGCCTGGCAGGTTGCTTAGGTGCCGCAGAGCTGCCGCAGTGCTAGAGCGCGTTTCGCCTAAGGCGGGAAATAGAAATTGGTATCGCGAAGGAGAGGAGACTGCGATATGTATAGGAAGATGACGCCCCAGGAAACTACTCAGGCAAGAAGGCATTATTCTTCGCCGGTGATAAAAACGGCAGATATGAAGGAATGCCCAGTGTGCCACGCGCGCTGTTTTACCGATATGCCCGTGTGCTACAACTGCCTGCATGCATTTTCCGATGAAGAAACGCGCATTCTTGCGTTTGAGGAAAACCGAGCAGAGCAGACTGAGTCTGCTTGGGGTGGCAAGACTGTTGTGCCCGAAGAAGATCCAGTGCCGGTGGAGGTGCTTGCCACGAATGCTTATGAGCCAGGCGACATTTCGGCACTCTATGATCTGCTGCCTGAGTTGGAAGGTTTGAGCGAAGACGTTGGTGCTCAGGTGGTTGATGTCGAAGTGAGCAAGCCTACCTTTGGTTCTGCGTCGGGCGCCGAGCAGGTTGCTGGTGATGCGGCTTCTTCGGTTGAGGCTCATGTTTTGGAAGGCTCGAACGCAGAGGTTTCTGTTTTGGGTGCCTCGGACGCGGAGGGGCTTCCAGAGCGTGCCGACCAGCTTATGCAGATCGTTATCAGCATTCATGTGGCGCGTGATGCGTGTCGCCGTCGCGGAGTAGAGGCTCCCCAAGTGCAGGTGTAAAGCCGCCGCCGCGGGGCAGAGGTTCCCCAAGTGCAGGCGTAGGGGCTTCCCGAGGGCAGGCGCAGGTAGCGTGCAAAACCCAGAGGGCACTTAGCCGGCATCGTGCCGTCGCAGGCGCAGGCGTAAAACCGTGCGCGCAAAATCGCCATGCACGATGCCCGCGCACAATGTTGAATTCAAAAACAAAGAAGCCCCTGCTCGCTTTTGCGAACAGGGGTTTCGTATCGTTTTGGTTTTACGGATTGCTTAGCCCAAGAAACCTAAAACGGCATCTTCGATGGCGGGCGTGGTGCCTTCGATGACGTCCTTAAAGCGGATGGGCAGCGAATCGAGCTCAGCCAAGCCCTTGGGAATGTTGTGGCTGTTGGCCTCTTCGGCAATAAGCTCGTTGAGTGCGCAGCCGCTGAGCGCAGCAATTTCTGCTGGCAGTTCGCCACCGGGCTGGATGCCATGCAGGGCGCGATATACGTTTTCGCCGAACTTGGCCCAGTGCGCTGTGCTGGCAATGAGCACGGGGTTTTCGCCCTTCAGGCGCTCGGCCACCTTGTAGGCAACCGCGGTGTGCGGGTCGATAAGATAGCCGTGCGCATCGAGCACTTCCTTGATGGTTTCAAGGCAGGTGACGGAATCTACCGAGTCGGACTTAAAGCTGGCCTGCAGCTTGGCAAGCGTTTCGGCATCTACCGTGAACTTCTTTTCCTGCTTAAGTTGGTCCATCCAGGTGGCAATGGCTTCAGCGTTGCGGCCAGTAAGTTCAAAGAGCTGGCGTTCTACGTTGGAAGAAACCAGGATGTCCATGGAAGGCGAAGGCGTGAGCACGAACTTGCGGTTGGTGATGTCGTAGCTGCCAGTGTTGATGAAATCGGTAAGCACGCGGTTTTCGTTGCTTGCGCAGAACAGAGTACCCAGCGGGGTGCCGATCTGCTTGGCGTACCATGCTGCCAAGATGTTGCCGAAGTTGCCAGTGGGCACGCAAACATCCAGCGGTTTGCCTGCTTCGAGCTTGCCCTGGGCAACCAGCTCGGCGTAGCTGGAAACGTAGTACACAACCTGGGGAAGCAAACGGCCCCAGTTGATGGAGTTGGCACTGGAAAGCGCAACCTGATGGCCCTCCATGAGCTTTTGGGCGAATGCTTCGTCGCCAAAGACGTTCTTGGCGCCGGTTTGGCAATCGTCGAAGTTGCCCTTAACGGCCCACACCATAGTGTTGGAGCCGCCCTGGGTGGCCATTTGCTTGTATTGGATGTCGCTCACGCCGCCATCGGGGTACATTACGGCAATCTGCACGCCATCCTGGTCTTTGAAACCTTCGAGTGCGGCTTTGCCGGTATCGCCCGAAGTTGCAACAAGGATAAGGAAGGTGTTGTGCAGTTTGCCCTGTTCGCGCAGCTGAGCAGCGCTGGCGCTGAAGAAGTTGGGCAAGCACTGAAGCGCCATGTCTTTAAATGCACTAGTGGGGCCATGCCACAGCTCAAGCACGTGGGTGGAATCGTCAATGGAGTGGATGGGGCAGATGGCCTCATCGTCGAAGCGGTTTCCGTAGGTGGCTTCCATAAGCTCGTCCACCTTGGCATCGGGCAAGTCGATACCGAATGAACGGTAGATGAATGCCGCGCGCTTTGCATAGGGCATCTGCGCCAAGGAAAGAATTTCTTGAAGGCTGAGCTGGGGGAGCGATTCGGGGACAAACAGTCCGCCGCCATCGGCGAGGCCTTTAACTACTGCTTCGGTGAAGGTAACGGGCTCGGAGCACCGTCCACGGGTGTCCACATAACGTTTGGTAGCCATAGATCCACTTTCATATGGGGTTTGCAGTGTTTGACAAGTATACTATTTAGCTAGCTATGCATGTTGCATCCGAAACAAGCATTTTGCGCAGCGCGCCCTATCGTTCCGTCCGCCGCTGCTCAAAGCCCTTGTTTCAACCATGAGCCTTGTTTTGCATGGCAATGCAGTATGTGCTTACCCCGGCGTAAGCCGGAGAGGGGGAAGAATGGAAAAGGTATCCATGTCGCACGAGGACTACCTCGAGGCAATCGTAATGTTGGGCGGAACCAGCACCAATGCTGTGCGCTCGGTAGACATCGCTTCGAAGCTTGGCGTTTCCAAGGCGTCGGTTTCCAAGGCCGTGAATAGCCTGAAGGCGTCCGGCATGCTCGATCAGCCCTATTATGGCGACATCACCCTTACCGAAGACGGCTACAACTATGGTTTGGCCGTGCTTGAGCGCCACGAAAAACTTACGCGCTTCTTGCACGAAAAGGTTGGCCTTGAACTTGAGGTTGCTGAAGAGGAGGCTTGCCAGATGGAGCACGCCATCAGCGATGAGTCGTTTGGTAAATGGCTGGAATACTTCGACAGCATCGGCCTGTAGCGGCTGCGGCGTAAATATCGAATTTTTGGCCCCGGGCGGTTTAGCCTGGGGCTTTTTGTTTGTCATGTAGCCTAGCAAGGGGTTTGTGCTATTATACGAACAAATGTTTGTTTGAAAGGTTGGCATGGCCAATAAGGAGCGCATAATCCTAGGTATCGACCCTGGGCTGGCGAACACGGGCTGGGGCATTGTGCAGCAATGCGGCTCGCGGCTGTCTTGCGTTGCCTATGGCTGTGTTTCAACCACTAAAAACGAAGAGCTTTCGCGCAGGCTGGCAAAAATACATGAGCAGATTGGTGCGGTAATCGACAAATTTCAGCCAGAATGCCTGGGCATTGAAACCGTTTGGTTTGGGCAGAACATCACTGCCGCCTTCGGAACAGGCCAGGCTCGCGGTGCAGCGTTGGTTGCGTGTGCTCAGCGGGGGCTTTCGGTTGGCGAATTTACTCCGCGTCAAATAAAGATGGCTGTAGTTGGCACCGGCGCAGCAGAAAAAGCCCAGGTGCAATATATGGTTAAGAAGCTGCTTTCGCTCGACCATGAGCCCAAGCCCGATCATGCATCCGATGCTTTGGCGGCTGCTATCTGTTACACCACCCATGAAGGTTTCGGCGCATCCGGCGGCGCTTCACTGCAGGCTGCAATCGAACAGCGTGGGCACGTTATGGCGGGCGCGGGTACGGGCGGCGCTGCAGGTGCGGCGGCCCGTAAAATTTTGGAAGAAGGTGCGCGATGATCGCATTCTTGAAGGGCCGGCTGGCGGGCAAAACAGCAAGCTGTGCTTTTATCGATGTGCAAGGCGTTGGATATGCGGTGGGCATGTCGGCGGGCGCCCTGGCGAAATTGCCCGATGTTGGCCAAGAGGTGCAGGTTCATACCTATTTGCAGGTGTCCGACAGCGGTATTGCCTTGTATGGCTTTTTATCCCTGGAAGAAAAGGCGCTGTTCGAGCGGCTCATAACTGTAAGCGGTGTGGGCCCGAAGGTGGCTCTGGCGGCGCTTTCAGCGTTTTCGCCAGAGGCATTGGTTGCTGCCGTGCAAGCGCAAGATGTTGCTGCCGTGCAAAAGATCCCAGGTGTGGGCAAGAAAACAGCTTCGCGCATTATCTTGGAGCTGAAAGGGTCGTTTGATCAGGGGCTTGCCAGCTTGTTTGATGCCGATGGGCAACCGGCAGCTGCAGCAGGCGCATCGGCTGCTGCGATGGCTGGCGCTCGGGATGCGTTGCTTTCGCTGGGCTTTGCTTCAGCGGAAGCTGAGGTGGCGCTGAAGGGGGCTCCTGAAGGCGCCAGCGAAAGCGCGCTGATAAAGTATGCTTTGAAGCGTTTGGGTTAGTGCAAGCTGTATGGCGGGCATGTCCGAAAAGCAACACATGGAGTTGAGCTTTGACTGACGAAGTGAAAATAGAAGGTCTGGTGTTTGAAGCGGGCTTTGGCTCGGGGGCTGGTGCGGCTATGTCTGCTGGCGCAAGCACGGGCGCGGGTTTTGGCTCTGGCGCCGGTGCTGGCGTGGTCGACCCTGCCCAGCGTGCGGTTTCGCCCGAATTCACCGAAGACGATTTGGCGCTCGATCGCAGCTTGCGCCCAAAGCGCTTGGGCGACTATCTTGGTCAAACCAAAATCAAGGAATCGTTGGGTATTCTTATTCAGGCTGCTCAGGAGCGCGGCGATGTTGCCGACCATATTTTGTTTTCGGGCCCTCCCGGCTTAGGCAAAACTACATTGGCAACGGTGGTTGCCAATGAGCTTGGCGCCAACATCAAAACCACCTCCGGCCCCGCTATCGAGCGCACGGGTGACTTGGCGGCAATTCTTACCAACCTTGAAGAGGGCGATGTTCTGTTCATCGATGAGATTCACCGTTTGAATCGCATGGTTGAGGAAGTGCTCTACCCCGCACTTGAAGATTTTGCATTGGACATTGTGGTGGGCAAGGGCCCGGCGGCTCGCTCTATTCGCTTGGATTTGCCGCGCTTCACCCTCATTGGCGCCACTACGCGCACCGGCTTGTTAACCGGCCCGTTGCGTGACCGTTTTGGCATTGCGTTTCGCCTGCAGTATTACACGCCCGATGAGCTTGCTTCCATCGTGCAGCGTTCGGCTTCTATTTTGGATGTGCCTATTTCTTACGATGGTGCGCTTGAAATCGCCCGCCGCAGCCGTGGCACTCCGCGTTTGGCCAACCGCATGCTCAAGCGCGTGCGTGACTGGGCACAGGTGCGTGGCAACGGCGAAATCGATGAAGATATTGCAGCGCAGGCCCTAAGCTTCTTTGAAGTTGACCCTTTGGGGCTCGATGCGGTAGACAACCGTATCTTGGAGCTTTTATGCGTACAATTTGGTGGGCGCCCTGTGGGCCTTACCACCTTGGCGTCTGCTCTCGCAGAAGACCCCGATACGCTTGAAGATGTGTACGAGCCTTTCTTGATGCAGCAAGGCTTGCTGGTTCGCACGCCCAAGGGCCGTCAAGCTACCGAGCGTGCTTACGAGCACTTGGGAATTCAACACCCGAAGGGGGAGTAGCGTGTTTACGCAAGACTACTTAATGCGCATGTTTCTTATGCTGGCTGGCGCCATTAGGGAGAGCATGCAGCGTGCTCACGGTAAGGACGACCCTGAAGCCGCAGCCGAGCTGTTGGATAATTCTCTCGAAGACGCCACTGAAATGGACGGATCGCTTCTTTTGCGTATGACCCCCGAATCGATGGCTGCCATGCTGCAGCTTTCGCAGCCCGACCCGGCACTTATGGGTTATATTTCGCGCTCTTTGCTGCTTTCTTCTACCTACTACAAAGAAGCAGGCAACGAAGCCGCCGCCCAGCTGCGCCGCGATCAGGCATATGCAATTTCCAACGCTTTTAACCTTGGGCTTACCGATTCGTGCATTCAACCCAAAGAGCTTTCCGATTTCTTCACTCAAAATGGAGTTGAACCGGGCTTTTTATCTGCCGAGGGCGAAGAAGAAGCAAATTAACCTCCAGCACTTGCCCCATCTGCTGTTTTGCTGATTTCTGAACATTTTGAATGTTTCTGTTAAGTAAAAGGCATTGTGTTTCTTGCTGTCTCATATTCCCCGTCCGTTGACCATTGCGTTTGCCGCGGTTAACATCTAGCTGTTAGTTAGCCCTAGGCAACAAAGCTTGCGCGCTTGCCCATGGCTTAAACGCATGAAAGGAGGCCTAAATGGTTCTGTCTGAAGTAAAGAACAATGGCATCTACCGTGTAAAGGCATTCCGCGGCGATGGCGATGTGCATCGTCACCTTGAAAACCTGGGCTTCATTCCCGGTGATGAGATCACGGTTGTTTCTGTTATTGGCGGCAACCTTATCGTGAGTGTTAAGGGTGCTCGCGTGGCTCTTTCTTCTGAGCTCGCTAAGCACATCATGGTTTAACATTCAGCCTTTTCCTGTCGCGTCCCCCCAGCGAAATTCGGAAGGAGGTAAGCATGAAAACTCTTCGCGAAACCAAGAACGGTGAAACCGTAACGGTTAAGAAGATCAACGGTGCCGGCCCGGTAAAGCGTCGCATTATGGATATGGGCATTACCAAGGGCTGCCAGGTGTATGTTCGCAAGGTTGCTCCATTGGGCGATCCCGTTGAGGTAACCGTTCGTGGTTATGAGCTTTCCCTTCGCAAAGAAGACGCTCAGACCATCGAGGTTGAGTAATATTTGGGCATCCGCCCAACCATTTCACAGCACAAGTAAAAAGAGCCGTATCCCCAGCGGCTTTTTTGAGTGTCTGCAGTTAGACGCTTCTAACATTGAATGGAGGTTTTCATGAGAGTTGCACTCGCAGGCAACCCGAACAGCGGCAAAACCACCCTGTTCAACGCGCTGACTGGTTCCAACCAATATGTTGGTAACTGGCCAGGCGTAACCGTAGAAAAGAAGGCTGGTAAGCTCAAGGACGACCCATCCATTGAGATTACCGACCTTCCTGGCATCTACTCCCTTTCCCCTTACACCCTAGAAGAAGTGGTTGCACGTAACTTCCTTCTTCAAGAAAAGCCCGAGGCCATCCTCAACATCGTTGACGGTAGCAACTTGGAACGCAACCTGTACCTAACCACCCAGCTGCTCGAAATGGGCGTGCCGGTAATCATTGCCATCAACATGATGGACGTGGTGCGCAAGAACGGCGACGAGATCTACTCCGATGTTCTGGCAAAAGAACTGGGTTGCACAGTGGTAGAGATTTCTGCTCTTCGCAATGAGGGCATTGAAGAGATTTCCAATTGCCTGAAGACCATCGCATCGGCTACTCCTGCCAAGCCCGTTCCTTTTTCTACTGAGGCCGAAGAAGCCGTGGCCGGCGTGATCGACCGTCTTCCGGCCGATGTGCCTGAGAACTTGAAGCGCTTCTATGCCATCAAGCTGCTGGAAAAGGACGAGAAGATTATTGCTTCTTTGCCCGGCGCCCCCAATATCGATGACATTATTGAAAAGCTGGAAAAGGAAGCCGACGACGACACCGAAAGCGTCATCATCAACGACCGCTATACGCACATTTCCAGCATCATCGATCATTGCCGCACCAAGGGTAACCCTACCGGCATGACTACTTCCGATAAAATCGACCGCGTGGTAACCAACCGTTTCTTGGCGCTGCCGATTTTTGTGGTGATCATGTTCTTGGTGTACTACATCTCTGTTACCACGGTTGGTGGCATTGCTACCGACTGGGCCAACGATGGCGTGTTTGGCGATGGTTGGTTCTTGGGTCCTGGCCAGGAACAATACGATGAAGCCCAGGGTAAGCTCGATGAAGCCCGTTCTTCGATAGACGCATTTGAGGCTGCGGGTAAGGAAGCGGGCCTTGACCCTGAATCGGAAACCTTTGTGGCCGATGCCAAGGCAGCGGACCTGAAGACAACCTTTACTTCTTACGATGAGGATTCGGGTGAAAACTCGACAACCGAAGTAGACGCCGATGCTTACGAGGAGGCGCAGAAAGTAGCCGAGCCGTATAAGGGCGATGCTGCAATTATCGCTGCCTACGAGAACGCTGCTACCGAACGTGGCCTGGATCCGAAGGCGGACGATTTTGCCGATCAGGCTTCCAAGTCGGATATCACGGCAAGCTATGTTGACGAAAACGGCGAAGTGCAGGAAATCGACTACGCCAAGTACAAGGAAGAATGCGAAGGCAAAAATGTCGACCCGAGCCAGTTCGGTATTTGGGTGCCCGGCATTCCGAAGATCGTAGAGAACGGTCTTGACTCTATCGGCTGTGCAGATTGGCTGAAATCGCTTGTTCTGGATGGCATCATTGCCGGCGTTGGCGCCGTGCTCGGCTTCATTCCGCAGATGCTCATCTTGTTCTTGATGCTGGCATTCTTGGAGTCGTGTGGCTACATGGCTCGCGTTGCCTTCATCCTAGACCGCGTGTTCCGTCGTTTTGGCCTTTCGGGCAAGTCGTTCATCCCGATTCTTATCGGCACCGGCTGCGGCGTGCCTGGCATTATGTCTTCGCGCACTATCGAAAACCAGAACGACCGCCGCATGACGGTTATGACTACCACGTTTATTCCTTGTGGCGCTAAGCTGCCCATCATCGCCCTGTTTGCAGGCGCTGTGTTCGGCGGCGTTTGGTGGGTTGCACCTAGCGCTTACTTCCTGGGCATCGTTGCCATTCTGTGCTCCGGCATCATTTTGAAGAAGACCCGCTTCTTTGCTGGCGATCCGGCACCATTCGTTATGGAGCTGCCGCCGTATCACATGCCTACCATTGGCGCTGTTCTGCGTAGCATGTGGGAGCGTGCATGGAGCTTCATCAAGAAGGCAGGCACCATCATCCTGGTTGCGGCAATCCTTATTTGGTTCATTTCGAACTACGGCGTCACGGCCGAAGGCTTGGTTGCCGTAGACGATCAAAGTGATTCCATCTTGGCGGTTATCGGCAATGCGATTTGCTGGATTTGGGCAGGCCAGGGCTTTGGCAACTGGCAGGCAGCATCCGCTACCATCACCGGCCTTATTGCCAAGGAAAACGTCGTTTCCACCTTTGGCATTCTCTACGATGGCGATGCTGGTTGGTACGCAAACGTTCAGGCGGCGTTCACCTATTGCAGTGCTTATGCCTTCCTGGCGTTCAACCTGCTGTGCGCTCCGTGCTTTGCAGCAATGGGCGCCATCAAGCGCGAAATGAACAATCGCAAGTGGTTCTGGGGCGCCATTGGCTACCAGTGCGGCATTGCATGGGTTGTTTCGCTGTGGATTTATCAGTTTGCCGGCTTGGCTTGCGGCGAAGTAACGTTCAATGCGTTTACCGTCGTGGCGCTGGTACTGTTCGCCGCATTCTTGTGGCTGCTCTTCCGCCCCAACAAGTGGCAGGGCAAAGCTGCGGTTCGCGCGGTTGACGAAGCGGAATAGCATTCTTTGGAATAATATTCGCGTTTAGCTATTGATTGCTGCGGGCCTGCCAGTGTTATGGTGGGCCCGCGGCTTATGTTTGCGGGAAGGAGTTGCAGGTATGAACCTTGGTACGGCGGCTGTGCTGGCTGTTCTCATAGTTATTGTGGGAGCCATTGTTGGAAGCTGGATTCGCGCTTGGCGTCAGGGCAAGCACATTGCCTGCGACGATTGCGGCGGCTGCAGCGGCAAGAATCCCGATAAGTGCCCTCAGGTTGAGCGCATGGTTAGGGATATGGACAAGGCCGCTAAAGCGCAAAAGAAGGAACAAGACTCTTAGCTTTTCGGCGCACTTGTCGTAGCCGCTGTTGTGGCAGATGGGGCATTGCTTGCACGAGGTTTGGTAGAATTTGATGTACGATTCAGCATTTGCGCTGGTGGGCGTGAATGCTTGCAAACCTCTAATCGAAAGGCGGTAAACCATGACAGCGCAAACGCTTATGCCTTTGATGGGTTCCGCCTTCGTGCCGGGCTGCGCGGCCAAAACCGCCGAAGAATTCCCTAGCGAAACGCAGCGCGCAATTGCTCGTGCTGAACTGGCCTACTTTCAAGGCCGTGCCGAAGATGCCATCGCGCTAGCCAAGCCTTACTTGGATTCCGAAGACGACGGCGCGCGTTGCTCGGCGCGTTTGATCTCGGTATATTCCAACCTTTCCATGGGCAATATTGCAGAAGCCAAGTATGCGCTTAGCATGCTCGAAGGGCCTACGTCGGCGAAGGCAGCGGCCAGTGCTTCCGCGTACGCCTGCGCCTGCTTCGCGCGCGATGCGGCGCTCGCCCTTTTGCATCTCAAAAAGGATCCGGTGGAAATTCCCGCTCAGGCGTCTGCCGAGCTTTCCGACGGTGTGCGCATGTTCTATGTGTACGTGAAGGCCCATCAGGCGTATTTGGATGGCAAGTACGGCTATTCGCTGGGCTTGGCGGAAAGTGCGCTCAGCTTGGCGCCGGCCATGTATCCCATTCCAGTTATTTATCTGCACTTGGTAGCTTGCATGGATGCCATGTCCTTGAAGGATATTCCGCACGCTAAACAGCATTTTCTTGATATGTGGGAGCTTGCTTCGCACGACCATTTCATCGAAGGCGCCGCCGAGCATCATGGCCTGTTGGGCGGGCTTATCGAAACCTGCGTGAAGCCGGTCGATCCCGAGCTGTATAGCCGCATTATTGAAATCACGTACCGGTTCAGCGCGGGGTGGCGGCGTGTTCACAACCCGCGTTCCGGCGCGGACGTTGCTGACAACCTCACCACCACGGAATTCAGCATAGCCATGCTCACGAACCGCGGTTGGTCGGCGCGCGAAGTGGCAACGTTTTTGGAAGTGTCGGAAAACACCGTGAAGACGCACCTGAAGAGCGTGTACAAGAAATTGGGCATTTCCAAGAAAAGCGAGCTTAGCCAATTCATGCTGCGCTAGGTTACTTCGGCGAAGCTTTTTGCCTTGCGAGATGCGCATCCCTCACCCGATTTCGCGCGAATTCGGGTGAGGGATGGCGACCTTCTTTTTGAAACAATAAAAGCGACTAGCTAGCTGCGCTTGCTGCGCAGTGTTTCATGCGCGCCGCCCCGCGCCCGCGCACAAAAGGAGGAGCCATGGTCGCCCAACGTAATCATTGCCGCACGCTGGCAACAAATACCGTGCAAGCAAAGGTTTGCTTGGTGTTATTGGCCGCAGCCGCGCTTGTTTGCGCAGCCCTGATGTGCACCGCACCGCAGCCTGCCTGGGCCGATGACGCTGCAGACGATTCAACGATTGGCGTTTCGACGAAGTATCTTTCCGACGGCGATGCAATCGACGCGGCCGTTGTGCGCAACGGAGAAACCACGCTTGCGAGTCGGATTGCGACTTCTTACGATGTGAAGTTCGATTCGAATAAACCAACGGATGCCAGCACCGCAATGGCGGGCAGCACTGAAACCATGACCAAACTCAAGCACGGCAGCTCCTTCCGGGCGCCTGCCTGCGGGTATACACTGCCCGGATACGAATTCGACTCGTGGAACACCAAGGCCGACGGCACGGGCACGCGCATCGAGGCGGGTGCCGAAGTGGGCGATCTTGAGGAAAGCAGCACCGGCGTTGCGATGCTGTACGCCATTTGGAAGCCTTGCGAGTATGAGGTGACGTTTGTGGGCGGCGAGGCCGGCGGTAATT
>CAVFVF010000027.1:0-7076 GCA_963625925.1 Eggerthellaceae bacterium
GGCAGCAAAGATGCGCGCACCCAAAGCCGCAGCCATAAGCACAAAAAAATGGCCACCCATACTGGGCGGCCATTTTAAAAGCGAACTTAGTAAGTTCTTAGAGGCTCATAGCGGTGAGGTAACCGTCGCGTACAGCCTCGAGCAGACGCTTGAACTCGGGGGTGCCGTAGGGGTCGTTCTTTGCGACGCCAGGCATATCCTCGTGCGGGGAAGCGTTGCCGATGAGGTGCAGGTGCTCAGGATCAACTACGCCCTTAACCTCGTCATAGAGTGCGGTGTTGGAAACGCAAACCGTACCAGCGATGATGGTGTCAGCGGGAACGGTGAATTCCTTGCCTTCCTCGTCTTCGCACAGAACGCCTTCGTCGGTGTAAGCCTTAACCTTGGTGAGGGTAAGGATCTTTACGCCTTCCTTCTTCAGCTTGCGAAGCTCAGGGTTCTTGTCGATGATGCCGATTTCAGCGCCAGCCTTCTTGGCGGACTCGATAACGGTAACCTCGCGGCCCTCGTTCATTGCAGAAGCAACCTCGATGCCAGCGAAGCCGCCGCCGATAACAGCCATGCGCTTCTTTACCAGCAGGTGAGTGCCAAGGCCCCACTTCATCAGGCCCAGGGGTGCGCCCAGGATGCCCATGCCGAAGCAGGAGAGGCCCCACATGAAGCCCATGCCCGGGGTGTTCTTGCCCTCAACGAGCTCCTTGAGTGCGTGGGAGTCGATAACGTTCTTGCGGTCCTTGCCAGGAACGTCGGGAGACTGGGTTTCAGGGCCAACAGCCAGGATTACCTCGTCTGCGCCGAAGTCCTTGATGTACTGGGCATCAGCCTTGGTGTTGCAGCGAACGTCCAGGCCAAGACGCTTGATTTCGTTGTTGTACCAATCAACCATCGGAGGCAGCTCGTCGTTGAGAACCTGTGCCAGGTTAAGCAGGCCGCAGGGCTTCTTCTTCTGGTCTACAACGGTAACGTTCTTGAAGCCGCGCATCTTGAGGTTGCGAGCGGTTTCGAGACCAGCAGGGCCAGCGCCAACGATGAGGATCTTCTTTTCAGCCTCTTCGCCGGAAACCTTGTGGTCTTCGGGCTGACCGAACTGAGAGAAGTAAACGTTGGGGTTAACAGAGCACTTGCAGGGCTTGCCGATGAAGATGTTGTCCAGGCAGCGAGAGCAAACGATGCAGGGACGAACTTCCTCGGAGCGACCCTCGGCAACCTTGATGCCGATTTCGGGCTCTGCGATCCAGTGACGAGCCATACCAGCTGCGTCGCCAGAGCCGTCGGCCAGGATCTTCTCGCAAACGTCGAGGTGGTTGATACGGGTGCCAGGGAAGCAAGGCAGAGAAGTGTACTTCTTTGCTTCCTTGGAAAGGTAGATGAACTCGCCTTCGGGAACGAGCTGGTTGGCAACGGGGCGAGGAGCCTCATGGAAGCCGGCCTGGATAGACCATGCGTCGATGCCGTGAGCCTCTACGCACTCGATAACTTCCTTCAGGTCTTCTACGCGCTGGCCGCCAGGCATAAGGTCGTCTGCGGAGTAACGAACGAGGATCGGGTAATCTTCGCCGCACTGCTTGTGGATCTCATCGATGATGTCGGTGAGCAGCTTGCAACGACCCTTGGTGTCGCCGCCGTACTCGTCGGTACGATGGTTGGAGTACTTGGAGATGAAGCGCATAACCATGTAGCCAATGCCTGCATGGATTTCGATGATGTCGATGCCAGCCTTCTGGCAGCGCTTAGCAGCATCGCCGTACTGCTTTACAACAGTGGCGATTTCTTCCTTGGTGAATTCCTTTTCGGGCATACCCACGAAAGGACCGGAAGCAACGTCGATGGAGGGAGCGTAGGAATGCAGCTCGTCTTCACCGGTTGCACGCCACTCGTAGCAGAGCTGCAGCTGAGCTGCGAGCTTTGCGCCGTGCTTGTGGCAAACCTCAGCGGTGCGGGTAAGGCCGGGGATGAAGCAATCGTCCCAAACGCCTACAGCACCGGTGGTGGTGTGGTACTTAGGGGTGGTGTCGAAAACGTCGCAGATGTAGCAGGAGCCGAGCTCGATAAGAGCGGCACCGCCCTTTGCGCGCTGCTCGTAGAAATCTACGAGGTCGTCGCCGACATGGTAATTGTCGGTTTTCTCGATGGTCATCGGCAGCATGACGAAGCGATTTCGCAGCTCCACATTGCCGATCTTGAACGGCTTGTTCAGTAGTTCGTACTTCACGTCGCGGCCCCTTTCAAAGAACAAGTGATGTGAACTCTTACATTCTTAGAGTGGATTAGACATACCTGGCACAAATCGTTTAAACGCACGAAAACAGACGGCCCCTCTTCAGAAGCCGCCTAATGCTTTGAACGATCTATACCAGTGATGACCAATCGATGGCACTCCTTCGCTCGTTATATTGTAAAGCACAACCCTGCGTAAAGCCCGACAGAATGCATAATTTGCGGTGTTTCAACCTATATTGTTGAGCCTATTGAACGCGCGAATCTGAAGCGTTTATTTCCGATGGAAAAATCTAGATACTCATTTTTCGGAATTTGACCCAAAAAATTGTTCGCTAGGGTTAAACTATCCCCAGAAATTGCTGGGGAAGGACCGAGAATGGGAACACTCGACACAAAACTGTTGATAGCCGACGCGCTGGTTGAACTGTGCGGCGAGCAGCCCCTAAAGAAGGTTTCCATCAGCGACATTGTTGAGCGCACGGGCAAGAACCGCAAAACGTTCTACTACCACTTCGAAGATAAAAACGCCCTTATTATCTGGAAGTTCCGCTACGACTTGGGCCTGGAGCTGCAAAACCGCTTCCCCGAGAACATCTTGGTGTACAACACCAGCGAAGACAGCTCGCTGGCAAACTTCCCCTTCTACATTACGCAGAAATCGGGCGTGCGATCGCTGGATCACTCCAAGTTCTTTGACGCATTTGCCACGGTGCTGGAGCACAACCGCTCGTTTTACACGCAGGCTTTTGCCGAAGTAGGCCCCGCAGCGCTGCGCAATTACCTGTACGAGCTGTACCTGCCCGCACTGCGCAACGACATCGGCATTATCTTGGCCAACCGCTACCTGCCCGAAGAAAACATCGACTTTTTAAGCGAGTTTTACACCTGCGCATTCCTTTCGTATTTCATGCGCAAGTGCGAACAGCCTGGCTCCAGGCGCCTTATCAGCAACGCCGGGCCTTTTGCCAACATCATCCACAGTTCGCTGGAAAGTGAAATCAAGGAAGCACAGCTGCGAAGGAATTTGTAAACTGGCGCCGCTCCCTGGCGGCACAGTACCGCAAAGTTTCGCTACGATGCGCGGCGGCGCATGGCGGCACTACCGTAAGGCCCTATGGCGGCATTCCCGCCCAAGCCGGCCCGGCCCAGCCATTCTTCAGCGCCGCTCCCCTGCCCCGCAGCTATGAATTCGGCGGGTTTCAATGCTTTTACGCTTTTGAGCATCCATTAAACGAGCGCGCGGGGTTATTTGCGCATTTCACCGTTATCATAGGCAAAGGGGAATTTTCCCTGGGCTTTGCCCAACGCGGCGCCCAGGGTTTTAGTTAAAGGAGTGGGTATGGATATTGAACTGAACTACCGCGAAGCCGGCGACGGCTATCCGCTTATTCTTCTGCATGGCAATGGCGAAGATAGCGCGCACTTCCGCCACCAGCTGGAGTTCTTTTCCCAGAAGGGGTATCGCGTAATTGCGATCGACACGCGCGGCCAAGGGCAGTCGCCCCGCGGCACCGCACCGTTTACGTACGACCAGTTTGCGCAAGACTTGGAAGACTTCATGGATGAGCACGGCCTGTTCCGCGCCGACATCCTGGGCTTTTCCGATGGCGCCATCACCGCGCTGCTGTTTGCCATGAAGCATCCCGAGCGCACCACCAAGCTCATCTTGAACGGTGCCAACCTTGATCCTTCGGGCATCGTTGAGCCCATTCGCCAAAAGATTATGGCTCACGCCGAAGAAGCCGAAAAGGTGAAGGACGAAAGCCCCGAAGCCATGGCCGAATACGAGAACTACAACCTTATGGCCAAGCATCCGGCAATCGACCCGGCCGATCTTGCCAAGGTCGAAGCGCCCACGCTGGTTATTGTTGGCACGAACGATCTTATCGATGGCGCCCACACCGAACTTATCTATCGCAGCCTGCCCACCGCCGAGCTGCAGTTTGTTCAGGGCGACCACTTCATTGCCTACGACAACCCCACCGCCTTCAACGAAGCAGTGCTGAAATTCCTGAAGGAAATTTAGGCTCAAATTTTTGGCGTGGCCATTCTAGGCTCAAGCATTCAAGCCCCGGTTCGCCGGGGCTTTTTGCTATACAGGCCCTGCCGCCATACACAAGGCGTCCCTCCGGCCAGCAGGCAAGCTGCGCTATTCGCCAGCTTTCTTAGCGCGCTTGCGCTCGTACATCATTTCGTCGGCCTCGCGTTCCACCTGCACCAAGTCGTTTTCTTCAGGGTCGAACTCTTCATAGCCAATCGAAACCGAAGGCAAAAACTCATGCGTTTTGCGCAGCGATTCTATACGGGACTCCATCTGCGCATTCAGGTTTTGCACGGCGTCCAAATTCTTGGTTAGCACCACGCAGAACTCATCGCCGCCGTAGCGGAAGCACGTGCCATAACGGCCATACACCTCGTACAAGGTACGCCCCACAATCTGCAGGCATTCATCGCCCGTAGCGTGGCTGAAGTTGTCGTTCACCAGCTTGAAGTTGTCCACGTCCATGAACAAAATCACCGCCGGCTTATTGAGCGCCGAAAGCGTGCTTTCATAGCTGTAGCGGTTAAGCAGCAGCGTAAGGGCATCGGTTTGCAAGGCAATGCCACAAAAGTACAGGTAGAACATGGTGGCGGCAATAGCCATAACCAGCCAAACAAAACGTACCTGGCCATCCACCATCTGGAAAACGGCTGCGACCAAGATAAACACCACAATGATCCAAGGCATGTACCTGTTGCGATACTGAAAGCTCATGGTGCTACGCTTCATTTCGGCAAGCAGGAACACAGCGCTGGCAAAGTAGACGGCAACGTAAACCGGGTAACCTTGGCCATGGTGATATAAGCCATCGTGGCCCACGTAAGAAACAAAGCCAAACGGCACCGAAACCCATTCGAACAACGCGTGGGCAATCACCACGATGCCCGCAATTTTGAAGTGCAAATCGTCCGACTTTACGAAGATGCCCGCGTAAAACACAGCCAGCGCCGGCGTCAAGGAATACTCAATGGGCTTTACCAAGGTGGTATACACGGCCATTTCTTTACCCAGGGCAACAAAGAAAACGCCCAGGTATTCGCACAGGGAAGCTATGGCAACCGTGCCAAAAATGCAGTAGAAAAGAATCTTTTTGTCGCGCGGCAAAATAGCATTTACCCGTGCGGACAAAATCATAACGGCCGAAGTTACAACGGCCACGATAGTTATTACGGTGTAGTACTGAGTCATAAGTGATGTGTGATTACGTTCTCTTGCTCGCTTTGAATCCTGAACCGTATTGTGTGCCATACCGTGCGCCAGAGAAACCCCAAACACAAAGCCCCTACAACCACTGCGCCTAGCCTCCTTATTCCACAAGCGAGGATTTTTGTTCAAATTTCGCCAGGCGCCAAGATGCGGCTTGTTTTTGCAGCTCCAATTCCTTCGGGCGGCGCACCCCGCCTTGCCCTGCCGAACTTTTAAACAAAGGATCCCATCGGCTCAGATTCGCGCGAGCTCGCCAAATTTCGCCACGTTTTGCTTTTTCTGCCCATCTACAGCATCGGGAATTGCGGCGAAGTTTGTTCAAACAGTCTGGCCGCCTGGCAGTTAGGGTACATATCACCCAACTTGTTGCTACCTTGCTCAGCTATGCTGGCGTATGCTGAATTAGTACGAATTTCATCCGCGTAAGAGGGGAATCATCGTGGATTTTGCATTGACCGATGCACAAAAGAATATGGTTGCGACCTTCCGCGAATTCGGCGAGTCGGTGTTCACCGCCGACCACGTATTCCAATGGCGCAAAGACCAGGGCCTGCCCGATGAAGTGGCCAAGGGTTTTGTAGACCGTTACTTCAGCTTTGCCGACCAGGGCGGCATGGGCATTATTTCGCAGACGCTTATTCTAGAAGAGCTGTGCCGTTGCGCTGGCGCATCGCTTCCCTTTCAGAACGACCTGTTCAACCTGCAGATTATGGGCGACTTTGCCGATGAAGCAGTATTCAAGAAGGTGCTGGATAGCTACCGCCAAGATGGCCGCCTTATGTTTTCGCTGGCTGTTTCGGAGCCCAATGCCGGCTCCGACACCATGAGCATGACCACGGCAGTGGAAAACCGCAACGGCAAGCTAATTTTGAATGGCCAGAAAACCTACGTGAACAACGGCGAGTACTCCCCCAGCATTCTGGTGGCGGCCATTGACAAAGAAGCCAGCGACAACGACAAATATCCGCCGTTAACGTTTTGGCTTATCCCGCACAACCTGCCCGGCATCCGCGCTGTGCCTATCAACAAGATTGGCCAGAGCATGGTGCCGTTTGCTTCGGTTTCGTTTGAAGACGTTGAGCTTAAGCCCGAATATCGCCTGCGCGGACACGAAGGCGGCTTCCGTCACCTGTTCAAGCTGCTGGAGCTGGGCCGTGTGTTTACCTGCGCATCTTCGCTGGGCATGGCTCAAGCTGCCATGGAAGACGCTGTGGCAAACGCGCGCTCGCGCCAGGCGTTTGGGCAGCCCATTGGCAAGTTTCAGCAGGTAGAGCAAATGCTTACCGATATGGAAGTAAGCCTACGCACCATGCGATCCATGCTATACAACGCTGCTTGGGCTATCGAAACCAACCAGCCCGACAAGCGCCTTTCGGTTGCGCTGATGAAGCGCTACGTGCCCAAAACCGCAACGCAAGTGGCAAGCGATGCCATGCAGGTGCTGGGCGGTATGGGATACACCGAAAGCTCCCGCGTAAGCACCATCTGGCAAGACTGCCGCGGCAACCAAATAGCCGAAGGCACCGACCAGATCATGGTGTACATCAGCGCTCCGCTGATTATGGAAAGCTACAAAAACTAAGGCAAGGCAAGACGATGCTTGCAGGCT
>CAVFVF010000027.1:7306-22199 GCA_963625925.1 Eggerthellaceae bacterium
AAAAAAATGACCGCCCATAACAGGCGGTCATTTTGCAATTTCCAGTTACCTAGAAAGTTTATTCCCAATTGCAGGGAGCCTCGCCGGCCTCCTGACGCTTGGACTTGAAGATGGTGTCGGGGATGGGTGCGCCGTGGTAGATGCCTACGCCGCCCTTGTCCTCGATAGCCTTGATCTCTTCTTCGGAGTAGCCGTACTTCTCCATGATTTCCTTGGTGTGGTAGCCGATGGGCTTTGCAAGGATAACCGGCGGGTCGCCAGCAGACTCGAAGCGAAGCGGAGTCATAGGCAGAGCATGCTTGCCCCACTCGTCGTACTCAACCGTACGCAGGGAGTCGTTGATGTAAGCCTCTTCGTCGCGCAGGATGTCGGGGAAGCGGAAGAGCTTCTGAGCCGGTACCTGGTTCTCGCGGAACTGCTCCATCCAGTACTCGAAGGGCTGCTTTGCGAATGCTTCTTCGAGCCAGCCAATAACTTCCTTGTTCTTGCCGGAAGCCTTGAGGTGCGAAAGGTCGCGCGTATCAACGTTGTCGACCTGATCTTCGCGGCCGAAGATGCCCATCATCATTGCGTAGTACTTGTCGTACTGAGGCATGCAGATGTAGATCCACTTGTCGTCGGAAGTGCGATAAGTGTTGTTGAAGGGGTTGGGCACGTCGGTGCGGGACTTGGGGTAGTCGGCGCCGAACTGCTGAGCGCAGATGCCGATGTCAGATGCGAAGATTGCAGCTGCGTAGAGGTTGGTTACAACCTTGTCGCCCACGCCAGTGCGGGTGCGGTTGAACAGAGCAGCGCAGATGCCGCCAGCCAGCATGCATGCAGCGTTGTTGTCGCCGAATGCCTGAGGAGCGATAGCAGGAGACTGGTCCTTCTCACGGAAAACGTTTGCAACGCCACCACGGGCAGCCCAGCAAACTGCGTCGTAACCAGGGGAATCCTTTTCGGGACCGAACTCGCCGTAGCCGCGCATCTGAGCCCAGATGAGGTGCGGGAATTCAGCATGGATGGTTTCCCAGTCAAGACCAAGCTTCTTCAGAGCCTTGTCGCGCAGGTTAACTACAAAAACGTCGGCGTCGGCCAGAAGCTTCTTCATGAACTTCATGCCGTCCTCGTCCTTGAGGTTGATGGCAACGAGGTCTTTGTTGGTGTTGTTCAGGTCGAACGTGGGGTCCTCGAAGTCGTTCTTTTCGCAACCGAAGCCAGGGCCCTGGGTGCGCTGAGCATCGCCGTGCAGGGGCTCGGTCTTGATGACGGTAGCGCCCATTTCGGACAGGCAGCGTACTGCAGCAGGAGCAGCAACCCATTCGCAGAGTTCTACGATCTTGACGCCAGCGAGAGGGCCAAAGCCGTTGAGCTTATCTGTAGTGGACATACAGATGTTCTCCTTCCAATGTGACTAACCATGGAATTTGCCGGGCAGAACATGCCGAATTTGGGTGTGCTTTGCCAGGTAATTCGCATTACTTAAATAAGTATCGGCTTGTGCGGGGCGCGTTTGGACGGTCAACAATCCACGTTTGGGTATTTTTGACCGAAATCGGGCACTTTTACACAAATTTGCGGCTTTGTTACCCGCATTTATAGGACATTTGTGGCGGTTTTGACCCGTACGCACCCTCAAAGCAGCGCGTGTGTCCAACAAAACAGCCGTTTGCCGCAGCTGAAGCCCGCCCGCAGCCAGCACGCAAAATGAGCGGCAGAATTAAGGCGTGAGCGGCGTGCGCGGTGCACCTTCGCGGTATGCGCGAGAGCGGTTGTGTCATGTGCGGTATGCGCGGGAATGACGATGGTAGAACCGCAAAGACCCATGCGCGTGACCAAGCGCAGGCTTCACTAGGGCTGGCCGCACGCCTTCATGCGGCATTCGCGCGACCCGGCACGGGCTTCGCCAAGCACAGCCGCGCTCCCAGGCGCACCTTCGCGCGACCCGGCACGGGCTTCGCCAAGGCCGGCCGCGCTCCCTTGCGCACCTTCGCCAAGCTCGGCAGCGCTCCCTGGCGCACCTTCGCCAAGCACAGCCGCGTTCCCTGGCGCAGGCTCTACTTAATGAACACGGGCATGCCGGTTTCGGCCGATTCGGCGATGGCGTTGATTACCTTCACGGTTTCAAGCCCGTCGGCACCGGTGCAGCGGGGCGTTGTTTCGCGGCCCTTGATAAGATCGACGAAATGCGCCATTTCCAGCACGTACGGGTCTTCATGTTCGAAGGTGAAATGCTCGTGCTTCATAGGCTCCCACCAGCCATAATGGTCTTCGTCGTAGTAGTACAAGTCCATATTGGGGAAACCGAACGAGCCCTTGGTGCCAAAAATAAGCATGCTGTTTTCGGGGCGATCGCTCATAGTCAAAAAGACATTTTCGTTCGCCTGCAAATCGTAGTTCCAGGGGCTGGGCGTACCGTCGGAAACAAAATACGTGCAGGTAACGCCGCCTTCATATTCAACAATGGCCGAAGCAGTGTCTTCCACTTCGTTGCCACGGATGGTGTTGTGCGCCGAAGCGTACACCTTTACCGGCTTTAAGCCCGTTACATAATTGAGGTCGTCGAAGTCGTGCACCGAATTGATGAGCAAGGGGCCTGCACCCTTCTTGGTGCGCCATTCCACGTCGAAGTAGCTATTCGCCTTGGCAATGGCATAAGTAGACTGAATGCCTACGATATTGCCCAGGCGGCCAGAATCTATCACCTTGCGAAGCAGCTGATAGCGCGCCGAATTTCGGCGATGATGCCCAATGAGCAGCGTAGCGCCCGCCTCTTGGCACATGGCAACAATACGCTCGCCTTCTTCCACTGTATTGGCAATGGGCTTTTCAAGCCAGATGGTTTTGATGCCGGCATCCAGCGAAAGGCGCGTGGCTTCTTCGTGCAACGAATTGGGCAGCGCAATAACCACGCCGTCTAGCTGCTCTTGCTTAAGCAGCAGCGTGTAGTCGCTATAAATGGGAACGTGCAATTCTTCGGCCACCTTGGCATCGTGCTCGCCAAAGCCAGCAACCGCCACCAGGTTAACCTCAGGGTTGGCAATTGCGTCGCGCGCATTCTTTTCGCCCTGATTCATGCCCAGAACTGCGATTCTTACCGTTTCCATTTGGGTCCCCTTCCCCAACTCCTCTATTTGTAGATTTAATTATCGGGGGCAGAAGTTGAAGAATCCAATAAAAGATTACCTAACTGACTGGCAGTTATTAAGAAACGTAATTTAATTTAAGAATTGTAAGAGCACCACCAAAGGCCTGCCCCTACGGGCGAAGCAGAGGGAATTCACGCTGCTGCATGAAAGCAATGAAATCGGCCACTATCTGGGAGTGGCGCTCTTTGCGGCTCATCAGGTAAATCTGATGGAAGTTTTCGGGTGCGTCCACAATAGGCAAGCACACCACATCGCTGTAGGCGTTCACCAAAATGGAGTACACCATAAGCGCAACATTATTAGTGTGCGAAGAAACAAACGAAGCCAGCGAAAGCTCATCGTCAAAGATGTTGAGCATGTCGAATTCGTCTTCACGGCCGGCAAGCAGGCTGCGCAAGCTATCGGCCACCGAAGATTTATCGCTATAGGTTAGCAAGCGCTCGTCTTTCAAGTCGTCTAGGGAAAGTTCGCTGCGCAAGGCCAGCGGGCTTTTGCGGTTTACGCACGCAACCAGGCACTGCGACCACACGGGCACGATGTTTAACCCCTTGGCTTCGCTGGTATTTGCAGCAAACGCCACATCGATGTCGCCATTCTTTAGCTGACGCGCCAAATCGGCCGAATAGGCTTGCTCCATATGGAACTGCGGCAAACTGCCCCACTGATTAATAAACTCGTCGATGGCGCTGCTCCAAAAACTGCCCTTCATGGAATACACGGTACCCAGGCGCAACAGGTTGGCGTCTTTGTTCTGCAGCTCGGTTGCCTTGCGCAGGCCTTCGTCGTAACGCTCCAGCGCCTGCTTAACATATTCATGGAAGATGGTGCCCTGCTCGGTAAGCTGAACACCCGAAGCCACGCCTTCCGCACGGCGGAAAAGCGTAAGGCCCACTTCCTGCTCCATGCGCTTAATGGCAGCCGAAAGCGTGGGCTGTGCAATGTAGAGGCTCTGTGCGGCCTTGGTATAGCTGAGCATTTCTGCCAGGCGGTCGAAATACCGCAGATGATCAAGTTTCATAGCTTGCCCCTATTGATTCCCATTCAAAATGAACCAATCCATAATAACAAAAGCGAGGCCCCGAAGGACCCCGCTTATAAAAGCTATTGTTACGCCAGTGGGTGGTACTGGGCTAATAGCCAGGCCGCAAGCAATTAGTCGTCGAGCAGGCCCTTGGTGATGTCTTCCAGCGTACGACCGCGAGTCTCAACACCAAAGATTGCCAGCCAGATTGCCATGAAGATGGCGATCGCACCGTTGATAAGGAATACACCCATGGTGCCCAGCGAAGTGGTGATGAGGAATGCAATCCACATGGGGCTGAAGATGGAGCCCAGACGACCGAAGGCGTTTGCAACACCGGCGCCACGGATGCGGCATGCGGTGGGGAAAGGCTCGGACAGGTAGATTGCTGCGGTGGTAACGGAGTTGGTGAAGGTGCAAACGCACAGCAGGAAGCCAACGAACATGATCAGCACGGTGTTGTCGGTAGGCAGCGAAGCCCAGATAGGACCGATGATTGCGATCAGAACGTAGGTGGTGCACAGGATGACCTTACGGTTTACCTTCTCAACATAGAAGGTAAGTGCGCCAACGCCAACGGGGATGCCCAGCTGCATAACCACGGTAAGGGTGGTGGACATGTGCGGGTCAAAGCCGTTCTTGGTAAGGATGGTGGGGGTCCAAGAAATTACCGTGTAAACCAGTACGTTCATGGTGAAGCACAGGAACATAGCGGTAAGGGTGCGAAGCACTACCTTCTTCTTGAACAGGAAGCTCCAAGGCAGTTCGTCTACCTTTTCTTCAGCTGCACGAGCGTCGATTTCGGACTCGGCTACCGGCGCGAGCTCCAGGCCCTTTGCTTCAGCCTTGTTTTCAATCTTGGAAACAATGGCGTCAGCCTCGGCATTCTTGCCCTTCATAGCCAGCCAACGAGGAGATTCCTCAAGGAATACGAAGCACAGTACAACAACCAGCAGGCCGATGCAGCCGCAGATAATGAACACGGGGCGCCAGCCCAGCATGGGCAGAACAACCATGTTCATTGCGGAAGCTACGAGCGTGCCGCAGTTGGCGATGAGGCCAACGTAGCTCTGGTACTTGCCGCGCTTCGTAGGAGGCGTGAACTCGGTAAGTGCGGAATAGCCTGCCGGGAATGCAGCGCCAAGGCCCAAGCCCATGAAGAAGCGGCATGCGGTCAGGAACGTTGCGTCGGGGGAACCCGCTGCAACGAAGCAGAATGCGGTGAAGATAGAACCGCAGATGAGCACTGCCTTCTTACGGCCGATGCCGTCGGAAAGAGCGCCTGCCATGAGGCCACCAATAAGGTAACCAACCATGGTGATGGAGTTAAAGATTGCAAACTGTTCCAGCGTCATCCACTGGTTGCCAGCTGCGTCATAGGTGTTCTGCAGGATGTTGCCGATAGGGCCACCTACAGCCATGTCAACGGAGTCGCAGAACGTGATGCCAGCGAGCAGCCACAGAATCTTCTTGTGGAAGCCAGAAATAGGCATACGGTCCAAACGAGCGGCGATGCCATGGTAAGAAGTGTTCAGAGCATCAGATGCCATTAGAACCTTCCTTTCGCATCGAGGGCTAAAAGCCCTGGGGGATAATGCGCCTCGGAAGTCAAAGCATGGGGGTTGCTTTCAGCCATTTGGTTGGCAGTAACCGTATGTTTTGGCTCGGGGAGGCCTGCGTTCTGGGTGGAACGCCTAACTTAAGCGGGGTACTTAAGCTGGGTGAATTTGCGCCGGCTTGTTTTAGGGGAAACGTAACTGGCGCAAAATTACCGTTAAGTATTATTCATTTCGCTCACAAGCAAAGTCAACGAAATTGAATGAATTCGAATGCGCAAACTATCGGTTGTTCTGATTCATATAACAGGTTCAACCTATAGTTCCAGAAAATGAAAAGGGTATTTTAGCCTGCAACTTAGAACGTGTTATTCACGCCGACTAGGGTAAACATAAAGGCAGCTCAGTGAATATAGTGCCGTAATAGCATCGTTTGAAATAATGAACAGGTTCGCTGGGTTTGTTCGAAATTCTTAAACATATTAGTTTCGAAGCTGAATCTGTTCATGTTGGGTGAGCCCTCTGCATGAACGTGTTGCACCAAGATTGCCCCTTGCGCAGGGGTTTTAAGTGTGCTTAATGGGGTTATTTGCAAGGCTGAATACTTCTTTGGAATGTTGTGAGGTTTTGGCCTAAGGAAAGGGTGTCTTTCCGCTACTATTGATAGGTATTATTTCGGCGCATTTGGCGCATATTTTTAGCGAAAGGCACGTCCAGCATGAAGCAAGGGTTCGATAACGAAAAGTACATTTCCCTTCAGGCCGAGCACATCAAGGAACGCATTAGCCAGTTTGGCGGCAAGCTTTACCTTGAGTTTGGCGGAAAGCTTTTCGACGACTACCATGCTTCGCGTGTTCTGCCCGGTTTTGCTCCCGATAGCAAAATCCGCATGCTCAAAAGTCTTTCCGAAGACGTTGAGGTAATTATTGCCGTAAACGCCAACCACATCGAACAGAGCAAGGTTCGTGGCGACCTTGGTATTACCTACGATGAAGACGTGCTGCGTCTTATGGACGTATTCACGGGTATGGGCCTGTTTGTTGGCAGCGTGGTAATTACCCATTACGCCGGCCAGCCCAAGGCCGAAGCTTTCCGTCATCGCCTTGATTCCATGGGGGTAACCAGTTACCTGCATTACCCAATTCCGGGTTACCCGCACGATATCGATACCATCGTGAGCGATGAGGGCTATGGCAAAAACGAATTCGTTGAAACCACCCGTCCGCTGGTTGTTGTTACCGCTCCTGGCCCTGGCTCTGGCAAGATGGCTACCTGTTTGTCGCAGCTGTATCAGGAGTATCAGCGCGGTGTTACTGCAGGCTATGCAAAGTACGAAACGTTCCCTATTTGGAATCTGCCTTTGCTGCACCCGGTAAACGTTGCCTATGAAGCTGCCACTGCCGATTTGGACGACGATAACATCATCGATCCCTTCCACTTGGATGCCTATGGCGAAACCACGGTTAATTACAACCGTGACGTAGAGATTTTCCCCGTGCTCAAAGCAATGCTTGAGCGCATTCAGGGCACCAGCCCTTACAATTCGCCTACCGATATGGGCGTTAACATGGCAGGCTTTGGCATTGTGGACGACGATGCTTGCCGCGAAGCTTCTTGCCGTGAAATTGCTCGCCGCTATTTCCAGGCTAGCGTTAAGTTCAAGCGCTATGGTGCTGGCGAAGATGAGCTGCACAAGATCGAGCTGCTTATGAGCCGTGTTGGCGTTACGCCCGACGTTTTACCGGGGCGCCAGGCGGCTTTGGCCAAAGAAGAGCAAACGGGTGGCCCTGCTGCCGCTATTGAATTGCCCAACGGCAAAGTTGTTACCGGCAAAACCGGTAACCTTATGGGCTGCGCTTCGGCGTTGCTCATGAATTCGTTGAAGGCCTTAGCTGGAGTGGATGATGATCTGCTGGTTTTGGAAGACGAGGTTATTGAGCCCATCTGCAACCTCAAAACCGATCACTTGCACAGCCGCAACCCGCGCTTGCATTCCGACGAAACGCTTATCGCGCTTGCCGTTAGCTCTCGCAGTAATGAAATGGCAGCCAAGCTTATGGCGTGCATCGACCAGCTGAAGGGGTGCGATGCACACTTTTCGGTAATTATTTCTCAGGCTGACGAAAAGCTGTATCGTACGTTGGGCGTAAACGTAAGCTGCGAACCTAAGTTTGAGCAGCATCGTTTCTACCACAAATAGATCTTCTAAAAGAAAGCCCGTCGTTGCCTTGCTGCAACGGCGGGCTTTTTTATTGGGACGGGTTTTGCGAAGGGGCTCTACGGAAGCATTCCAAGGAGACGAATAGTAAGTTTTGCGCAGGTACGTGCTGCCAAGGCTTCGAAAGTGGGGTAGTCCATAGTTGAGCTACCGTCTGCTTTATCGGAGATTGCGCGCAAAACTAGGTAGGGAATACGGTTCACGTAGCATGCCTGAGCAATGGCTGCGCCCTCCATTTCGCAGCAGCTTGCCATGAATTGGCCACGAATTCGGTCTTTTTGCTCCTGGGAATGAACAAATACATCGCCAGATGCCACTCGACCCTTGTGCGCTTTGATGCCAAGATCGCTTGCCGCGATCAGCGCTTTTTCGGCAAGCGCTTTAGATGCCGGGAATCCTACGAATACATAATCAGGGTTTTGTCCTGGCTGGTAACCAAGGTTCGTAACATCCATTACGTGGTTTACCGCATCACTTGCAACAATCACATCGCCAATATCTACCCCAGCATCAAGCGAGCCGGCGACACCGGTGTTGATGATGCAGCTGGCATGAAAGTCGGAGACAAGAATCTGAACGCAAAGCGCTGCATTCACCATGCCCACACCGCTACGAACTACTACAACATCAATGCCATCAATCGTTCCGCAATTGAAGGTTGTTCCTGCGTAGTTGCGTTTCTTAACTTTGCCGTTTTCGGCCATCATGGCTACCAAAAGGTCGATTTCAACCTCCATGGCGCCAATAATGCCTACTGGCCTGTCTTCGTTACCCATGCTGCTTCCTACGCCAGCAGGGCAGGGTAGGTGGTATGGGCTTCGTCTAGGCAGGAAAGCGTATTTGCCACATAGCGATCTGCCCACCACTTTGCCTGGTTTAGGTCGGAATCGTGGTAGTTGCCGCATTCTTCGGGTTTGGCTCCAGGAATCTCGCCTTCAAAGCTTGCAGCAAATTGGAACATGCGCAGAACAAGGTCTTTCACATCTGCCGGTTCGTATGCGCCGAATACCACCAGGTAAAAACCTGTACGACATCCCATGGGGCCAAAGTAGATTACACGGTCGGACCATTCTTTATCATTGCGTAAGAAGGTAGCGCCCAGGTGCTCGAGCGCATGCACTGCCGCTGTGTCCATTACTGGTTCGCGGTTGGGCGCTGTCATGCGCAGGTCGAATGTGGTGGTGACGCAGCCGGTAGCTGCATCGGCATCGCTGCGCGAAACGTATACGCCAGGTTCTAGCACGTTATGGTCAACAGAAAAGCTTGCAATGCGCTCCATCGGGGCTCCTAACTCGTTTATAGCTTGAACAATTGTAGGGCAAAACAAAGGCCCCGGCATTTGCCAGGGCCTAAGTTGCGAAAGCTGTGTTGGGCTAAGCAGCCATTTTTGCTTGAGCCTTTTTAACCTTGCGTTGTTCCGATGCGTTAACGATAACGGCTGCCGACTGGTCGCCAGTGATGTTAACAACGGTGCGCATCATGTCCAGGATGCGGTCTACGCCGGCTACCAGAGCAATGCCTGCAACAGGCAAGCCAACCGACTCCAAAACCATAGCAAGCATAATCATGCCCGAGCCAGGAACACCTGCTGTGCCAATGGAGGCAAGTACTGCGGTGAGGATGATGGTGATCTGCTGGCCGATGGTAAGGTCGATACCGAATACCTGCGCAATAAAGATGGCGCATACGCCTTGGTAGATTGCCGTTCCGTCCATGTTGATGGTGGCGCCAAGCGGCAAAACAAAGCTGGAAACCTCGTTGGAAACGCCCAACTTGCGCGAGCATTGCATATTAACGGGCAGGGTGCCAACCGAAGAGGCGGATGCAAAAGCGAAGGCCATTGCGGGCATCTGTTTTTTGAAGAACTGAACCGGGCTGGTTTTTGCCAGAACTTTAACCAGGCCACTGTACACAACAACGATATGTATGATCATTGCTGCGTATGCCACCAAAATGAGCTTGAGCAGCGGCAGCAGAATGTCAGGACCGTTGCTGGCGATAACCGGTGTGATAAGGCCAAAAACGCCAATGGGAGCCAGGCTGATGATGAACTGCATGATCTTGATGCAAACTTCGCTCATGCCATTAACAAAGTCGGCAACGGGCTTAGCTTTTTTGCCGGCAGCCAAAATACCAAAGCCAAAGAACAGGGCAATAACAATTACCTGCAGCATGCTGGCGTCGGCCATGGGCTGGACGAAGTTGGAAGGGAAGATATTCACCAGCGTGTCAATGAAACTGGGGCTTTCCTTGGCTTCGTAGCTCAGGCCTTCGGTGCTTAGGTTGGCACCAAAGCCTACGCCGCAAATATTGGCGAACACCAGGCCAATGGTAATGGCGCAAGCGGTGGTAAGCAGGTAGTACAGGATGGTCTTGCCGCCAATTGCGCCAACACGCTTAATGTCGGAAAGTGAGATAACGCCTGCAACCATGGTGAAAATTACCAAGGGCACAACAATCATCTTGATAAGGTTCAAGAAGATGGTGCCAAACGGCTTGATGTAGGTGGTTGCAATATCGGCGTTGTTCTGAAGCGCCAAACCGGCCAAGATGCCAAGAATCAGCGCGATGAAAATCCATGAGGTAAGCGAAAGCTTTTTGTACCAAGGCATGCGGCCATTTGCTTCATTGATTTCAGCTTTTGCTTGCTCAAGATCTTTCTTGGCTTCTTCCCCAAGGTCAGCCAAATCAGACATGGAGAGCTCCCTTCGAATGCTTGTAATACGCGCTGCAGTGGGCTTGTGCTCGAATGCAGCGAGTTTTTATTCTAGTCGAACTGGGGTTTGTTAGGTATCCAATACGTTAAAAAGCCCCGCTGCTGGCATTTATGGTGCTGGGTGCGGGGCTTTTGCGTTTTGCGGAGGCGGGATAGCGCTGGCTTTGTCGGGCGCTATCGAATGATGCTTTTAGTTACTTTCTTTGAATGGCAAGCAACTGAACAAGCTCGGCGTTTTGCTGAGCAAGGGCCGCGCCTTCATCTGTTTCGGCCGTGCGAATGTCCTCGGCTTCTTGGATGGTACGGAACTCAGAGGTTAGTTCGGCATCGTTTGCGATGGCGGCCTGCGTGCCAGCAAAGGGCTGGTGGGTTGCCAGACGCACGCCCTGGGCATCCGACACCAAGGTAAAGCCGCCAATGCCGGTGGTTTTACGGTAGGCGCTGCTCATGCCGCCATCGATGATAACCACCTGACCATCGCATTTAACCGGGTCTTCTCCGTCTTTAACCTTTACTGGGGTGTGGCCGCAAACAATGCGAGCGTTTTCGGGATCCATGCCAAAATCGCGGAAGATGCCAGCTACCACTTCGTGGTCGTTGTACAGGCTGTAGAAAGCGTTCTTCACTTCTTTGCGAGCTTCCTTTTCGGCAATAAGGTAAATCTCAAAAGTGGCCATTTTGCTCTTGGCAAACAAGGGCGATGCGTCGCCCAGCCACAGGTACCACAAAAGGTCTAGGCCGCGTTTTTTAGCTGCTTCATCGGTGGCGGTAAATGCATCGCGAACATAACCGTCAACCGCATCGAACAGTGCCTTGCCCTTAAGCTTTTGGCCAAACAGGTTGGCCTCCTTCAGGCTGCCGTCGGCGTTTAATGGTACGCAGGCGTGGAACATCAAGGTGTTGTTTTCGATCTTGTACAAACTGCCCTTGTCCAAGAAAACCTTCATGTGGCGTTGTAGTTTTTCGCTGGTTTGGAACGACTTAACCAAGGCAGCCATCGCCGTCTCTTCTTCGGCGGTTAACTGGTAGGGGTTGGCTTTATCCACTGTGGGGAACACCGTATCGGTAAGGGCATACTCTGTGCCGTCGAGCACGATAGTGTTGGTGTCCCAATTTATGGTGTGGAGCAGCTTTCGGTCTTCCAAGCCAAAGCTGGGGTTTTCATCGATTAGCTGGGCTTCAACCTTGAATTGGATAATGGCCATGGCCTTCTGGATTTTTACATTGAGGTCAAGCTCTTCTTCGCTCAAACCCGGATTGCTTTTAAGGCCAAATGCTACGCAAGGGTCGTCCTTGTAGGCGCTTAAGGCAAAGGTTGCCAACGGCAAAATATCGATGCCGTAGCCTTCGGTAAGAATGTTGAGGTTGCCGTAACGTGCGCAGTTGCGAACCACATGTGCAATGCAGCCACGCTGGCCAAGGGCGGCACCCATCCAAACAACATCATGGTTGCCCCACTGAATATCCAGCGAAGGGCTGGCCGCTACTTCCTCCATGATCTTGTCGGGGCTGGGGCCACGGTCGTAAACATCGCCCACCAGGTGAACCTTGCTAACGCAAGCACTTTGAATGGTGTGTGCCAGCACGGATACTAGCTTGCCGGCGGCGTTGATCTGGATGGCGCTTTGGATAATGCCCGTAAGCTGCGCATCGTCTATGTTCAAAAGATCGGCAACCAGCTGGCCATAGTGCTTGGGGGCAAGCTCTTCGATAGTGGAAAGTGCCAGGTCGTTTGCAATTTCGTACAGTACGGTAATAAGGCTGGCGGTTGTTTCGTAGTAAAAGCCAAACTCGTCTTGTGCGGCTTGCACCAACAAAGGAAGTTTTTGCTCAGGGTAGTAAATGAGCGTTGCCAGTTGATCCTTTTCGCTTTCTGGCAAGTCTTCGCCAAAGGCGTAATCGATATGGGCACGAATGCTGCCGCATGCATTACGCACGATATGCGAAAAGGTTTCATATTCACCGTGAACGTCGGAAATATACAACTCGGTTGGCTTTGGGAAGCCGGCCTTTTCGGCATTCAGCAGAATTTGAGCAATGCTTTTATTAGGGCATTGGTATTGCTTGGAAAGAAGCTCCAGGTAACGGGCGCTTTCGGGCATAACCTACCTCCTGGTAAGTACGGATTTATACACCCAGTATTCTACCTGAAGGAAAGATGTGCAACGAAGGCGTTGCATTGGGTACTGCATTGGGCAGCGTGCTTGAAAATCAGTGCCTGCGAAGCGCCTGTCCAATAGCCTTGATTAGGAATTCTTCTACTGCGCCCCAAACCGCTGAAGCACCCTCCTTAAGCGAAATAGAGCAAATAGGCGTTTCAAGAGCTTGCTCGGGGTTGATGGGGATAAGCGCAAAGTTGCCTTGGTTTTGATTGCCAATAGGGAATAGGGCACTGAAAAAGTAGCCTTGGCGCTTGCCCATAAACTCAAAGTCGTTTTCTGCGAGTTCGTCCACCGTTTCAATTTTATTGATGAGACCAGCTTTTTTATAAGACACCAAGATGGATTCGTTGAAGGAGTCGCAGATAGGCGAATAGCCGGCAGGGTACTGATTGAGTTCTTCCAGGGTTACAACCTGCTTGTTTGCAAGCGGGTGGCTTTTAGCGACGATGATGCCCGTAGGTAAGGTTCCAAGCGTTACGCAGTTGGTTTTGGGATTGCTGTAGGCGCCGATGGTTACAAAAGCCTCAAACTTATGCTGCTCCAAGTCGGCTTGCGCGCTTGCCGGGTTAGTAACGCTCAGTTCAATATTCAAGCCAACGTTTTGGCTGATAAACTTCGAAAACGCCATGCACAATGCTTCGCTATTGGCAAAGTTGGGTGAAGCAAGTGCGGCCTTATAGGGCGCGTTGGCTTTAAGGCTTGATGTAGGCTCGCCGTGAGCGAATGCTTCAAGCGCTTCGAACTGATCAAGCACGGGCTTTGCGCGCAGGTAAAAATCCTGGCCAAGCTTGGTAGGGATAGCGCCTTGGTTGGAGCGGCTAAACAATGCGTCACTGAATTCGCGCTCCAAATCGCCGATGGCTTTTGAAACGGCCTGTACAGTTACGTTTCGTGAATGAGCGGCCATCGAAAAGCTCTGCTGTTCGAAAACAGATACAAAGTATTTCAACTGGTTTATATTCATGGCGTTCACCTGCATTTCTGTGAGCGAAACCAAAAAGTTAATCCAAGCACCCTGAGCGAGGGCTTTTGTATAGTTATCGTACGTAGGGTTTTAGCCTTAGTCAACAATAAGTTGATGACTGTTCCATTTTTCTTGGTTTTGTGGTTAACGCAGTTTGATATTCAATATTGAATAATTTCTTGAACGTGTTCACACGTATCGAAAACGGGGTTACACTGGCTTTATTGGGGAGTTCTATAAGGGATCTATAACTAAGGAGGGGAACACAATGGCTAACCGCTTTGTGCTCAATAATGTTTCTTATCACGGTGCTGGTGCTATTCAGGAAATCCCTGGCGAAATCCAGCGCCGCGGTTTTAAGAAGGCTTTCGTTTGTTCCGACCCCGACCTGGTGGGCTTTGGCGTAACGGGAAGGGTTACTTCACAGCTTGATGCTGCAGGCGTTGCTTGGAGCCTGTATGACTCGATCAAGCCAAATCCCACCATCCAAAATGTTAAAGATGGCGTTGCGGCATTTAAGGAATCGGGTGCCGACGTTATTGTTGCCGTTGGCGGCGGTTCGGCTATGGATACGGCAAAGGCCATTGGCATCATTGCCGAAAATCCCGAATTCGCTGATGTCGTTTCGCTTGAAGGCGTTGCAGAAACCAAGAAGCATGCCACCTTCACCATCGCCGTGCCCACTACTGCCGGTACTGCTGCGGAAGTAACTATCAATTATGTAATCACCGACCCGGAAAAGGTCCGCAAGTTCGTTTGCGTCGATGTTAACGACATTCCTGACGTTGCTGTGGTCGACCCGGAAATGATGGCTTCGATGCCTGCTGGCCTTACAGCTGCTACGGGCATGGATGCTCTTACCCATGCAATCGAAGGCTATACCACCAAGGCCGCCTGGGAGCTTTCCGATATGTTCCACTTAAAGGCAATCGAGATTATTTCTAAGAACCTGCGCGCTTCGGTGGCCGAGGCGAAGAGCGGCCAGCCGGGCGCAGGCCGTGAGGGCATGGCACTTGGCCAGTATATTGCCGGCATGGGCTTTTCTAACGTGGGCCTGGGCATCGACCACGCTATGGCACACACGCTTTCGGCCCATTACGACACTCCGCATGGTGTGGCCTGCGC
>CAVFVF010000028.1:0-9677 GCA_963625925.1 Eggerthellaceae bacterium
CGGTGATAGCGCGCAGACCTTTTACTACAACATGGGCATCAAGTTCATGAACGCAATCTACCAAAAGGCCCTCGAAGCTGATAACGCGAACGTTGGGCAAGTCGGCGCAAGCTTCGGTGGCAAGGCCAACACGAGTTTCCAGATTAAAGATGGGGCTTTTCTTGGCCGACTTGGCCACAGCAACAACAACTTCGTCGAAAATCTGCGCAGCACGCGAAATTACATCGAAGTGCCCTGCGGTAATGGGATCAAACGTGCCCGGAACAACCGCTCGTTTCATTACTGTTCCTTCCTGAGGGTAACCAACGAGGTGGCTCCATAGTCTTTCATGGAAACCACCGAGTATTCTAGCGTATCGAGCACCTGCTCAACTGCTTGTTTGTCTTTTTTAGCGAACTCATAACACACCAAGGCACCCGGCATGAGCCTACCTGCTGCATCCAGTTCGCATACAAGCCCTAAAACCTTTTCGGCCTCATAGGCATAAGGCGGGTCTAGGAAAACCAAATCAAAACCTGCCCCTTTGAACTGCGGCAAACCAAATGCATCGGCTTTGCGCAAGGCATATTTAGTGCGCGGCACCTTAAGCGCAGCAATGTTCTGTTCAACAATGCGAGCTGCTTGGCTGCCCTGTTCGCAAAAAGTAACATGCGCCGCACCTCGGCTGAGGGTTTCTAGGCCCAGAGCGCCGGATCCAGCAAACGCATCGAGCACCCGTGCGCCTTCCAATGTGCCACGTGCGCTGGTAAGCGAGCTCATTAAAGCTTCACGCACACGGTCGGTTGTAGGACGCGTTGCATCACCTTTAAGGGACTTCAAAGGCCTGCCACGATGCTCGCCTGCAATGATCCTCATCGATTCCAACCTTTCTGCACAGTGGCAAGTTCGCGCATTACGCATGTTTGTTCTTCCGAGGTAAAGCCATCGCCTAAAAGCAGGGCGCGCGCGTCATTGTAGGCAGCCTCAATTACCGCCTTATCACGTACCACGTTTACCAACTTCAAGGGAGATTTACCATGTTGTCGGTCTCCGAAGATATCGCCCTCGCGACGCATGCGCAAATCGTGCTCGGAAAGCTCAAAGCCATCATTGGTGGCCTCCATAGCACGCAGGCGTTCCATAGCCTCGGGCGCACGAGAGCGCGAAACCAAAAATACCTGGCCAGGCAAGTTGCCGCGGCCTACGCGTCCACGCAGCTGATGCAGCTGAGCCAAACCAAACCTGTCGGCATCTTCGATAATCATCACCGTTGCGTTAGGCACATCTACGCCAACTTCAACCACGGTGGTTGAAACCAAAACATCGATATTGCCATCACGAAACTCCTGCATAACCGCATCTTTTTGGGCGGCGGGGAGCTTACCGTGCAGCACTTCAACGCGCGCATTAGGTGCAACCTGCGACTTTAATATTTCGGCGTGTTTCGTAGCGGCGGAAAGGGTATCCCCCACCTCATCGTGTTCGATGCCCCACTCTATAGCGGCATATTCGATAGTGCTGCCGCTGGATTCTTCATCAGCCGCTTCCCTGTTAGCCTCAGGAACATCAACACCAATAAGGGGGCACACAACATAAGCTTGCTCGCCACGTGCCAATGCAGCGCGAAGCGCATCGTAGGCAATGCCTTCTTCAGAAAAGTGGCATACCTTGGTGGTGCGTCCGCCCTGTTTTGAGGGGGCCTGGCGCAAATAAGAAAGCGTAAGGCCACCGTACAAAGCAAGCGCAAGAGAGCGCGGAATAGGCGTTGCCGTGAGTGAGAGGATGTCGCAGCCAGGCGCCTTTGCGGCAAGCGCAGTGCGCTGATCCACGCCAAAACGCTGCTGTTCGTCGATGCACACCAGCGAACAGCATTTGGGCGCAACGTCTTCTTGTAGCAAAGCATGCGTGCCAAACAGCACTTGTATTGTGCCGGCTTTAAAGCCCTCTACGATGCGTATGCGCTCTTCGGACGAAGTAGAGCCCATGAGCGTGGCCCAGCTTATGCCCGCAGCGTCCAGCAAACCACCTAATGCATTGCCATATTGCGAAACCAGCACTTCGGTAGGCCCCATAAGCATTGCCTGATTGCCCGATTGCACTGCGGCCACCAAGGCAAAGGAAGCTACCACGGTTTTGCCCGTACCAACATCACCCAACAGCAAGTGGTTCATGGGGTAAGCAGCTGCCATGTTCTGCAAAATCTCAGACACCGCAGCCTTTTGCCCTTCAGTAAGGTCAAAAGGAATTGCTGCCTTTAGAGCATCTATTTGCGCCCCTTCAACTAAATGGGCAAAGGGCTGATGCTGCATGGCGCGCTCATGCTCTTTTTGCACCAAGCTCAGTTCAAGGTAAAACAGCTCTTCATAGCGAAGGCGACGGCGTGCCTGCTGCGCATCGACCAAGCTATGCGGTTCATGCACGCCACGAAGAGCTTCGGCGCGCGAATAGAGCCTATAACGCCTACGAAGCGAAAGCGGCAGCGGATCGTATACACCGCGCACCTGACTAAGCGCGTTGGAAACCAAACGGCGAATCATATTGCGCGAAAGTTTTGCCGTAGCAGGATGTACCGACAATACGCGCCCCTGCACGGCATCGCCCGCATCGTGCGCTTCGATAAGCGGATTCACCATGCGCTTAAAGCCATAGTTGAATTCCACCTTGCCGGCAACCGAAACCGACATGCCAGGCTTTAGCGAATTCGCCAGCCAAGGCTGGTTAAAACAGGTAGCAATGAGCGTACCTGTAGGGTCGACCAACGTAACCTCAACCAGCGTGAGCCTAGGGCGTGGTGTCTTTTTCTTGACCTCGTAAATAGTTGCCGCAAGAGTGCACTGTTGGCCAATCTGCGATTGCTGGATGCTTACTACCTGCGACATATCTACGTAGCGATGCGGGTAAGCCGAAAGCAAATCGCGAACGGTATAAATCCCCATGGCGTTTTGCAGCACTTCTGCACGTGCAGGGCTTACCTGCTTCACGGAAGAAACCGGCGCATCTAGGGCCAAAGAAGCATGAAGGCGGTCGAGGCCGTGGCCCCGATCCGCCTTCTTGAATTCAGCTTGACTGCTCAAAGCTAGCCTTAGTGGAAACCCTATTACTCAACCGAAAGCACGATTGGGTACAAAGGCTGCTCGCCGCGATGAGAATCGATTTCCAAGTCTTCGTATTCTTCCTCAATGCGAGCGCACAGGGCTTCCAAGGCCTCATCGGAATAATCTTCGCCGGCAAGGATGGTGAGAGTGTCGGCATCTTCTGCCTCGAGCACTTCGAGAACCTTCATAGTTGCGTCTTCGATGCTGTTGGAAACTACCTCAAGCTCACCTGCGGCAATGCCAATTACATCACCGTCATGGATGGGGTTGCCATGAACGTCTTTGGAATCCTTTACCGCAGTGGTGATTTCGCCGGTTTTAACCTCTTCACGGGCGGCCGTCATTTCCTCGATGTTTTCTTCCAGGCTTGCATCCTCGTTAAAGGCAAACAAAGCGCTGAACGCCTCGGGCACGCTCTTGGTGGGAACCACGCCACAGGGCTTTTCGGAAACCTCGGCGCAGCTTTGGGAAGCCATAAGGATATTGGAGTTGTTGGGCAGGATGATTACCGAATCGGCATTGACGGCGTTAACAGCGTCCAGGAGCTCCTTGGTGGAAGGGTTCATGGTCTGACCACCAGAAACAACGTAATCAACGCCCAAGCTCTTCAGAATTGCCGCATTGCCAGAACCTACAGCAACAGACACAAAGCCAATAGCCTTGCGCTCTGCCTGCTGTTCGGCTTCGAGCTTTTCGGTGCGCTCTTCGCTCTGCAGCTTCATGTTGTGAATGAACACCTCAAAGATTTCGCCGCGTTCCAGGAAGTAAGCCAAAACCTTATCGGGGGTATTGGAGTGTACGTGAACCTTGAACTTAGGAGTGCTGCCTACACACAGCTCGCAGTCGCCCATGGTGGCAAGGAAGTCGAGAGCTTCTTCGGGGTCGAGCACATCGGAGTTAACCAAGAATTCATTGCAGTACTTGTACTTGGAGCCTTCCCAGTCGTTAATCTGCTCGATTTCGACCTTGGGAGCTGCGGTTCGGGCGAATGCCAGTTCGTCTACCATTGCTTCGGCGCGGCCGGTAAGGGCAGCAACAAAAGAATCGAAGAAGATGGCGATGCCAAAACCACCAGCATCAACTACGCCGTTTTCCTTCAAAACAGGAAGGAAGTCGGGCGTGCGCTGCACGGAAGCGTACGATTCGCCCACGATGAACTGCAGGCCTTCGTCGAGCTCCATCTTCTTTTTGCGGGCTTTATGAGCGGCAGTAGCCGTATCGCGCAAAACGGTAAGGATAGTGCCCTCTACCGGCTTGCGAACTGCATTGAAGGCAACTTCAACGGCGCGGGCAAACGCATCGTCTACCGCAACCAGGTCAAATTCTTCATGACCAGCGTAGCCTTCGCAAAGGCCGCGCATGATCTGAGAAGTAATAACGCCAGAATTGCCACGAGCACCCATAAGAGCACCAGTGGTAATGGCGCGACGACGATCTTCGTCAGTTGCGCCAATAGGAAGCTTTGCCAGGTTTTCTACCACCATGGCAAGCGTAAGCGACATGTTGGTACCAGTATCGCCATCAGGCACAGGGAAAACGTTAAGGCGGTTGATTTCATCCTTACGATCGCCCAGAGCCTTTGCGGCTGCGGCAATGGCATTGGCGATATCGTTGGAAGTGTAATTGCTCATAGTGCGGCTATTCTCCTAAAAAGACTAATACGATGCGCTTTAACGGACCTTGATGCCCTGAACGTGCACGCAAACTTCCTTGAGGTTGGAAACGAATTCCTTCAAGGCGAACGAAACCTGCTCAACCAAATTGGTAGACACAACATTGATGTTTACGCCATGTTCCAAAATGACATACAGGCTTACCGTGGTTCCCTCTTCGGAATTGGAAACCAAAATGCCCCTGCGAAGACGAGAAGCGGGAAGAATTTTTGCAAGACCATCAACCGCATTGGGGGCTGCCATGCCAACAACGCCGTAGCACTCAAGCGCGGCGTGACCTGCAACATCTGCGATTACGTCGTCGGAGACAATGAGTTCTCCTGCGATTTCGTTTGCCATGTATATATCCTTTCACCAACGCCCAAGAAAGGCGTAAATGACGAATTGCCAAGGAATAAGTATAGCTTATGCGATTGAGAGCAAAGTGGGGTTGGTGCGTCTGCGCAGGGAACGCACAAATAGTTAGTTTATCGAAGTACCAATATTATTCGCAGGGGTTTTGTGAAGGTGACTGGGTATATAAGCGCTCACGTGCTATCCTTGCGTCTTGTGTTCATGCACCAAAACTTTCCTTTGGCGCGCACGGCATACTGTGCTATAGTGTTCGGGCTATTGGAATTCCGCGGCATGAGCCGTAACGAAAATACGAAGTAAATGGAGTTGATCAAGAATGTCCAAAGTATGCGAGATCTGCGGTAAGGCACCTGTTGCTGGTCGTAGCATCAGCCACTCTCATCGTGTAAGCAACCGTACCTTCCGTCCTAACATCCAGAAGATCACCATCAAGGTGAATGGCACTGTTAAGCGTGCAAATGTTTGCACCAAGTGCATGAAGGCCGGCAAGGTAGAGCGCGCATAAGCTAAACCACTGCAAGCCTGGGACATTTGCTCCTGTATTTTCAAGGGTCGCGAAAGCGGCCCTTTTCTTATGTATTGAGAGCTATAGGACAAAAAGGGAGCTATAGGACAAAAAGTGTGTCTGAAAAAGGGGCTTTGATGCGCGCGCCGATAGCACCTATACGCACCTATAAAAAATGGGCCTTTCGGCCCATTTGGTTACTTAAGCTTAAAAGCGCCTTTTATGTCTTTTACCGTGCCGGAAAGCTCGGAGACCACTTCCCTGCTGTCCTTCAGGATGCCGCCAAGTGCACGGCCGGCATCTTTTAGGTTGTCTTTCATGTCGTCAGAAAGAAGCGGCTTGTCTTCTTCGCCAGCAGAAGAAGATGCGGCTTGATCGCCTGCCTGTGCAGCTTGCGCCTCTGCCCCATTGGCGTTGGCAGCTTCGGCGCTTTCGGCACTCGTGCCAGCCGCTGCTAGCTTTTCGATTTCGCACTGGATGGCGTATACCTGGTCGTCGACTTTGTCGAGTTTTTGCACGAACTGAGGTTGCTCGGTTTCCAAAGAGCCAACCGCTACCTCAACATCCTTCAAACGCGCGTGAAGCGTGTTGATCATTTTCAAAACATCTTCGTTCATTCGTACCCCTTTTAGCGATACCTTTGCTTCATAGCGCGCTCGATTTCGCGCTTTGAGTCGCGCTCGGCCATAGCCGCACGCTTATCGTACAGTTTTTTACCACGAGCGACAGCGAGTTCCAGCTTAACGCGCGAATTTGTGTCGAAGTAAATCTTGATTGGCACTAAAGCCATACCCTTTTCCTGCGTTTTGCGCTCAAGCTCGCGAATTTCTTTGCGGTGCAAAAGAAGCTTGCGCTTACGATCTGGGTCGGGATTTGCCAAGTTGCCATGGCTGTAGGGCGAAATATGCAGGTTGTTTACCCAAACTTCGCCTTTGCGAATAAGAGCAAAACAGTCGGTTAGCTGACAATTGTTTTCGCGCAGCGAGCATACTTCGGTACCCGTAAGCACAATGCCGGCTTCGTAGGTCTGCAAAATCTCGTAATCGTGAAAAGCTCGCCTATTCTTGGCAAGCACCTTTGTTTCCTTCTTGCCCATAGCGCTACATCCCCGGGACAAAAGAAACGTCTTCATCTAAATCAAGGATAAAACGCTTGAGCAGCTGTACCGTGTCTTCGATATCGGAGAGCTTAAGCACTTCGGTAGGCGTGTGCATATAGCGAATAGGAATAGAAACCAGACCCGAGGCGCATCCACCGCGCTGTACCTGCATTTCAGATGCATCGGTACCGGAATTGCTGGGCTCCGCTTCAAACTGTACCCTGATGCCTTCAGCCTTTGCTGCGGCACACAGACGCTCGAACACAACCGGGTTGATGTTAGGCCCACGCGCGATAACAGGGCCCCCACCGCATTCAATTGAACCGTAACGATTGCTATCGATGCCCGGATAATCGGTTGCATGGGTGGTATCAAGCGCGATGGCAACATCTGGGTTAACGTTAAAAGCAGATGTCAGAGCTCCACGCGAGCCGATTTCTTCCTGAACAGAAGCACAGCAAATGTACTGGCCAGGGGCACCTTCCCTCTTGGCAAGCTCTTCCATAACGCGAGTGATTACGTATACGCCCGCTTTGTCGTCAAAGGCGCGCGAAACCGCCATGCCCTTGCCGTACTTTTCGAAACCAACGCCATAGGTAATTACATCGCCAACGCGGACAACGCTTTTTACGCGCCTAGCAGACATACCCAAATCAACGAACAAACCGCTGATCGGAGTTACCTTGGAGCGCTCATTAGAATCAATCAAATGGATGGGCTTGCGACCAACCACACCTCGGAAAGTACCTTCTTGCGTGTGAACGTCAACTCGAAGCCCAGGCAATATTGCAGCGTCCACTCCGCCAACAGCAACAACATGCAAAAAGCCCTGATCGTCGATGCTTTTAACCATCAGGCCAACTTCGTCCATATGGGCGGAAATCATTACAGAAGGAGCATTCCCCGCCCCATCAAGCCTTGCCTGAACCGAGCCCATAACATCAGTTGCCACTTCGCTGGCGATGCCGCCCAAGCGCTCACGCACCAAGTTAGCAACGCCAACTTCGCAGCCAGTGACCGAAGGGGTTTCGAGCAATTCTTTAAGGAAAGCTTTGTCGAGCTTAGCCATGTAAACCTCAATTCATAAAGCAGCATTAGCCGCTGGTAATTCGTATTGGCAATTATAGCAGCGCAGCATAAGAGCAACTAAAGCACGTAAGGGACATTGCGGTTTAGGGTCAGGCTGGAAAGATTCCGTGGCAGGCAAGTGCCACCGCAACCACAGCAACAGCCACAGAGCTATAGCTTGCTTAGCGCTGAGAGCAAAGCAACCGGGCGGAATGGAGACAGCTCAGCTAGTGACTAAGCCAGCGTGTGACGCTCGGCAAGTTTGAATTTAAGCTTGCGCTCTCGTGGGTGAGCAGCCACCAGAACAACTTCGATACTTTGACCCAGGCGATATCGAGTGCCCGTCGCCGAACCTGTTAGGCAATGACGTTCGGGGTCGAAAGAAAAATACTCTTCGCCCAGATTCTCCACTGCAACCGAGCCTGTGGCCGTGCACTCCAGGCGAACCATAATGCCAAAGGTAGAAACGTGCGAAATTACACCCCTGTAGGTTGAGCCAATGAATTGCTGCAGGTATTCAATGATCTTGGTGAGCTGCGACTGCCTTGCGGCCTTTTCGGCTTCGCGCTCCATATGAGAAGAATGCTCCGCCATCCAAGGCATGCTGTTTTTCTGAGCCTCGTAGGTTGCTGTGTGCCCAAAGAATGCTTCTTTGCACATGCGATGCACCAACAAGTCTGGATAGCGTCGAATTGGGCTGGTGAAATGACAATAGGTATCTAGCGCCAACCCGTAATGAGCGCTCAAATCGCATCGATAAACCGCTCGCTTCATAGCGCGCAGCAGCAGCGTATTAACCAACTCTTGCTGCGGAAAACCCTGTACCAACTTAAGCACCTTTTGCAGCTCATGCGGATTACCGCTGCAAAACAAGCGCTTGTTTACATCGTTGAACAATGGCCATTCTTGCAAGTTTTGATACAGCGAATGCAATGCATCGCCATCGGGTTCATCGTGGATACGATATACACAAGGAAGGCCCTGGCCGCCCAGCCATTCAGCAACCAGATGATTGGCTAAGATCATGGCTTCTTCAATAAGCTCGGTGGCATCGGTTTTTTTGCGATAGGTAATAGCGCAAGGTTTGCCTTCGTTATTGAGCACTGCCTTAGCCTCAACACGGTTAAAGTCCATGCATCCATCTTTTATGCGACGCGCAAAGAGAGCTTTGGCCAAGGCGTCCAAAGCGCAAATCCTCTTATGCAAAGCGCTGGCGGTTTCAGGCAAAACGGGCAGTGAACCTTGCGGTGTTTCGCACCCATCCATTGCCCCAAGAAGCTCTTGTGCTGCTGCAGACTTATCTGAATCCAGCAAAGCCTGCGCCTGCTCGTATGAAAGGCGAGCCTTAGAGCGAATGACCGAGGGGAACACCTCATAGCTTTGCACGGTACCTTCTGGCGATAGCACCGCTCGAACGCTTACGGTACAACGATCTTGCCCAGGAACCAACGAGCAAAGCCCATTGCTTAACCGTTCAGGCAGCATGGGTATTACACGATCGACCAAGTACACAGAAGTGGCGCGCCTACGCGCATCCAGATCGATTGAAGAGCCAAATTCAACAAACTGCGATACATCGGCAATATGCACACCCAAAACAAGGTTGCCGCCTTCCCATTCAAGAGAAACAGCATCATCGAAGTCGCGCGCATCAACTGGGTCGATAGTAAAAATAAATTCATTGCGCAGGTCGCGATAGCCACGTGCAATAGCTGTTTGAACATCTATCTTGCAAGCTTCGGCTTCGGACAAGGCGGCATCGCTGAATTTAGTTTCGAACTGGTGCTCGGCAACAATAAGGTCGATGTCGATGGCGCTATCGGTTTCAGACCCAACAACGCGAATTACCTGGCCTGTTGCTGCTGAATTCCGCGAAGGGAATTCGATAATGCGAACCTCTACGA
>CAVFVF010000028.1:9687-21222 GCA_963625925.1 Eggerthellaceae bacterium
CCTCTACGATGTCGCCATCGTTTACCTCGGGAGCGTCGGCGCGAAGGGTAAAGATATCGCACGGAACACTTGGATCTTCAGGAATAACAACGCCAAAAGGTTCGGCAATTTCGTAACGGCCAATAAGAGTATCGCGAGCGCGCATAATTACGCGAAGCACACGTGCTGCTGGCTTGCGCGGCCCATGGTCATGTTTATCGGGAGAGCCACTGATGCGGGCCACCTCAACTAAATCGCCCGGAAAAGCACCTGCGGTTTTAGAGGCGGGTACAAAAAATTCCCCTTCGGCGGTTTTAACAAACCCGAACCCCTGAGCATTAAGCTCCAAGATACCCTGAGGGCGAGCCTTTGGGCGTCTGCGAGCTTTAGAGCTACGTCGTGCCATACCCAGCCAGCCTGCTAAATCTTAGATCGAGCAGAATCGAAGGCAACGGTTTCTTGGGTGGTTGCATTGGCAGTTTCGATATTGGGAGAAATGCCGGTACCGTCAATTTGACGGCCGCCAGGCGTTAAATAATAAGCCGCGGTATAGCGAATTGCGCCACCGAAAGAAAGCGGCTGCATAGCCTGCACAGAACCTTTGCCCTGGGTGGTTTCCCCTACCACCTGCGCACGACCAGATTCCTGCAACGCAGCGGCAAGAACCTCCGCGCAGCCAGCGGTACGCGAATTAGCAAGCACCACCAAGGGAGCCGTGGTTAAGGTATCGCCGTCGGCACTACGGCTGGTAGTGCCGTTTGCTGTTTCAATCTGAACAACAATGCCGCTTGGCATAAACAAAGAAGCAATGCCAACGGCTTGGGTGAGGTAGCCACCTGGAACGTCGCGCAAATCGAGCACATAAGCTTGAGCGCCCTTCGCAGTGGAATCGTTAATGGCATTAGCTACGTAGGTAGTGCAATCAGATGTGATCTGCTTGATGTTGATGGTGCAAACGCTATCGGATACCTCCCAGGTAACGTTTGATTCTGAGCTTGCGCTGTACGTGAGGTTAGTGCCAAAAGTGGTAGCGCTTTCGCCTTGCTTTTGCGAAGGTCGGCTCCAGGTAACATACACGCTATCGCCAGCAGGACGAGATAGCGCCTGAACAACATCGGGCATGCTCCAAGAGTTTTTAGCAACACCGTCAATAGAAATGATATAGTCGCCCGTTTGAACGCCCGCTACCGCCGCAGGAGAATCTTCAAATACGTCAGAGGCAAAGCACTTTCCATCCGCTTCGCCAAACAAAACGCCAATTCCCGCATCGGGGTTTTTGGTGCTTGCCTGGTAAGCACGATAGCTAGATTCGTCGTAATAGCGCAAAAAGCTATCGCCTGTGCCTTCGGTATAAGCATTAAGCACGCTGGTGGTTACCTGGGAAAGGTCGTAGTCGTCCATGCTGTTCTTTTGCAAAATGCCCTGAACTTCGGCCACACGCGCAGAAAGAGAATCGTAGGTATCGCCCGAAACGGTTAAACCGGGGTTTACCTGAGTGTCTACATCGAATGTGTCAAAACCCATGGCGTTGAGCAACGTGGTATTGCCACGAGCAATAAAGCCCGCGCAAAAAACCAAGCATATGAAAATGCAAGCACCGAGAAACTTCACGATGCTTGCATTTCGTTTGTTCGAAGAAGCCACCTTGGTGGTTTTCTTGAAATCGTTCACTTAAGAACTTCCTATTAGCCCTATGAAGTAGTGCCTATATTACACCTTCAGGTAACGGCGCATTGCGAAGAGCGAGCCCAACACACCAATGAGCAAGCCGGCAACCAGCAACGCCACATAGATAAGCAAGAACAGGCCGATGCTGAGGTTGATGGGCAGCCAAGGCAGGGCAACAGCCATCTGCGGCAGAACCAAGTTGCGACCAAGCTCAAGCAGAAGAATGGCAAGGAGCGCACCAATAATTGCGTGCAGCGAGCCTTCTGCCAAGAAGGGTCCGCGAATGAAGCCGTTAGAAGCACCTACCAAACGCATGATGGCAATTTCCTTGCGGCGGGCAAGAATGGCCAAGCGAATGGTGTTGTTGATGAAGATGAAAGCGATAACGATAAGCAAAACGATAAGGGCGATACCTGCGGTACGAATAGCATTGGTAAGGCTGAACAGCTTATCAACCGTCTTCTGACCGTACTGCAGCGAATCGGAAGGATCGCTGGGGTTATCGCAGATATTCACGAAATCCTTGTTGGCAAGAATGGTATTCGCGATATCAGAAACGCTCTGAGCGTCGGAAAGCTGAACGTCGATAGAAGCAGGAAGCGGGTTCTGACCATCGAGCTGATCGACGATTTCGGGGTTGGAAGTAGACTTACGGAAGTTTTCCAGCGCCTGATCCTTGTTGGTGAAGGAAACGCTTTCTACGCCGCTGTAATTACGGATTTGATTTTCTACCTTCGCGATATCGTCTTCAGAAGCATCGTCCTTCACGTAAGCCGTGATGGAAACCTGGTTTTCAACCGAAGCAACCACGTTGTTAACTACCGCACCGGCAACACAGAAGATGCCGATAATGAGCAGCGAAAGGAAGATGGTGATGATAGAACCAAGCGTAGTAGAAAGGTTGCGCGTGAAGCCGGTAAGGGATTCACGGAAGAAGTAAAACAAACTAGACATCGAAACCGTACACTCCCCTGTCCTGGTCGCGGGTAAGTACGCCCTTGTCGAGCGCAATAACGCGACGACGCATGTTGTCAACCATCTCGCGGTCGTGGGTGGCTACCAGAACCGTGGTACCGGTGCGATTGATTCGCTCCAGAAGGTCCATAATGCCACGCGAATTTTGCGGGTCGAGGTTACCAGTGGGCTCGTCGCAGATGAGCAGCGGCGGGCGATTAACGATAGCGCGCGCAATGGATACACGCTGCTGCTCGCCACCAGAAAGCTGGTCGGGGCGCTTATTCATTTTGTCCTGCAGGCCAACAAGGCGAAGCACCTCGGGTACCTGAGTGCGAACAACATGACGGGATTTGCCAATTACCTCAAGCGCAAACGCAACGTTTTCGAAAACGGTTTTGTTGGGCAGCAACTTAAAGTCTTGGAAAACGCAGCCGATGTTGCGGCGAAGATACGGAACACGCCAGTTGCGCATCTTGGTAAGGTCTTCGTCCGCAATAAGGATGCGACCCTGGGTGGGTTTGATCTGGCGAATAAGCAGATTGATGAAGGTGGATTTACCCGAACCGGAATGACCTACCAAAAACACGAATTCACCAGGGAAAATATGCAACGAAATATCTTTCAGCGCAGGATTGTTGGGCTGAGCTTCGTAGATTTTGGTGACGTGATCGAAGGTGATTACCGGATTGCCCGTGTATTGGGGAGCCGTATCCACGTTAACCACAGGAAGCTGCTCAGAAAGCTGAGACGCAACCTGGTTCACAGGAGGTTGGGCGTGCTTGCCCGACCCACCTACGTATTGGGAGTTAGTCACAGTTATGCTCCATTCATAGCGTGATTGCCTGTAACAGCAAAAAGTATATCAGCTTACTTTCGAGCCATTGCCTTCTTCACAGCTTGAACAAGGGAGGCAGCATCAAGGCCAAAGTACTCCAACAGCTCGTTGAACTCGCCCGATTTGCCAAAGCGATCGCGCACACCCACCAGTTGCAAAGGCACGGGAAGCTCTTCAGCGCAAAGCTCAGACACAGCAGAACCAAGGCCACCGTAAACGGAATGCTCTTCGGCCACAACGCCGCAACCGGTCTTCTTGAGCGAAGCCAGAATGGTTTCCTTGTCGAGCGGCTTTACGCAGAACGCATCGATAACTTCTGCCGAAATGCCTTCGGATGCAAGCGCATCGGCTGCCTTCATGGCCTGGTCGATTTCTACACCGCAGGCAACGATGGTGGCGTCGGTGCCTTCGCGAAGAACATAAGCCTTGCCAAGCTCAAGCTCAACGTCGGGCGCATAAACTGCCGGTACCGAAGCGCGGCCCATGCGAATGTATACCGGGCCGGGAGTTTCGGCCGCCAAACGAATAGCTGCCTGGCAAGCAGCGTAATCGGCGGGAACGAATACACGCATGTTGGGCAGGCCGCGCATGAGCGAAATGTCTTCGAGCATCTGGTGCGAGCCACCATCGGGGCCTACCGAAACGCCAGCGTGAGTGGGTGCAACCTTAACGTTGAGGTTGGCATAGCAAACCGTGTTGCGAATTTGGTCGTAGCAACGGCCGGTACCAAATACGGCAAACGAACCAGTAAAAGCAATGTTGCCAGCAAGCGAAAGACCAGCGGCTACGTCGATCATGTTCTGCTCGGCAATGCCCACATTAAAAAGGCGGTTTGCATTTTCGGGGGCTGCGGCGGCAAATGCCTTGGTGGTGGTGGAACCAGTAAGGTCGGCGTCAACAGCGACGACCTTCTTGCCAGCAGCGGCAAGCTCGGCCAGGGTTTTGCCGAATGCAGCGCGGGTTGCCTTCTTTTCTTGGGCCTGTTCGGGAGTTGCAAGCTGTACCACGGTTAGTTCTCCTTGCTCAGCTCGGCGCGAGCCTGGGCCAGTTCGGCCAGTGCGCGTTGGGTCTCTTCGTCGTTGGGGGCTTTGCCGTGCCAACCAGCCTGATCTTCCATAAAGGAAACGCCCTTGCCCTTTACGGTATGTGCGATAACCATCTTAGGCTGCGGCGTGTCAGATGCCTTCAGCTGGGCGAACAGCTGGATAAGGGCATCCATATCATGACCGTCTACTTCGTGTACTTCCCAACCGAAAGCAGCAAACTTGCCAGCAAGCGTGCCCGAGGCACACACATCTTCGGTGTGGCCATCGATCTGCAGGCCGTTGAGGTCGACCACAGCAATGAGGTTGCCAAGGTTGTTATGCGCAGCAAAGGTAGCTGCCTCCCAAACCTGGCCTTCTTGGGTTTCGCCATCGCCCATAACGGTGAACACACGGTTTTGCACACCGTCGAGCTTGAAGCCTGCGGCAAGGCCAGCCGCAATGGATAAGCCCTGACCAAGAGAGCCGGTAGAAACCTCTACACCTGGGCACAGGTTAGAATCTGGATGGCCCTGCAGGCGCGTACCCAGCTTACGCAGGGTTTTAAGCTCTTCTACGGGAAGGTAGCCAGCTTCGGCAAGCGTGGCGTACAAAGCGGGCGCTGCATGGCCCTTGGCCAAGATGAAGCGATCGCGCGTTTCATCGGAGGGATTAGCAGGATCATGCTTCAGGACGCCGCCAAAATACAGAGCTGCAAGAATATCGGTGCAAGAAAGCGAACCGCCAGGGTGGCCGCTGCCTGCTTCATGCAGCATCTCGATGATGTCGGTGCGGACGGCACAAGCCTTTTCCTTAGCTGCCAGAGAATTCATGGCTTCCTTTCGATCGAGAGCAAAGGTTTGCATTACAACGAAGCCTTCCAGCGATGGTAACCAACGACGAATTCGTCGATATCACCATCAAGGGCGGCTTCGACGTTACCGCTTTCAATATTACTACGGGTGTCTTTTATCAGACGGTAGGGATATAGAACATAATTACGAATTTGGCTGCCAAAGGAGTTGTCCATCTTTTCACCCTTAAGCTCAGCCAATTCTTCTTGACGCTTCTTTTCTTCAAGCTCGTATAAGCGGCCGCGTAACACGCGGAAGGCGGCCTCTTTGTTTTGCAGCTGAGATTTTTCGTTTTGGCAGGTAACCACAATGCCCGTGGGAATATGCGTTAGGCGCACGGCTGAATCGGTGGTGTTTACGCACTGACCGCCCGGACCACTGGCGCGATACACATCAATGCGAACATCATTGGGGTCGATCTCTACCGTAATGTCGTTATCGGGCAAAACGGGAATTACCTCAACTGCGGCAAAAGTAGTGTGGCGGCGCTGTTTTACATCGGTGGGGCTGATGCGCACCAAACGATGGACGCCTGTTTCGCTTTGCAACATGCCATAGGCATTGCGACCTTCGATCTGGATAGAAGCGCGGTCAAGACCAATGCCCTCGCCAGGAACGACGTCCAAATCCTTGGCCTTCCAACCCTTGCTGCTTGCGTAGCGCGTATACATTCGGTAGAGCATTTCGGTCCAGTCCTGGGCTTCAAGGCCACCACTACCAGGATGAATGGTAAGAATGGCATCGCTTGAATCGAAGCGCCCACTAAACCAGGATTCCACTTCAAAATCGTTGAGCATCTGCTCGAGCTTAGCTAAATTGCCTTCGATTTCCTGAGCAAACTCAGGGTCTTCTTCAGCAAGCTCTTGAGCGGTTTCAATATCTTCAAGCAAACCGCATGCCGAAGCATAACGATCAAGCACATCGCGCGTATCGGAAGCTTGCTTGCTTACCTGCTGGGCATGCTCGGCATCATTCCAAAAATCGGGGTTGGCAATCTCAGTTTCAAGATTAACGAGCTCAGCCTGCTTGTCTTCAATGCGCAGGTAGGCCTTGGCGTCGTGAATGCGCTGGCTTGCTTCTTCGAGGTTGATCATGATGGTTCCTAACGGCTAACTGAAGTAACGAAATGCCCCAGGCGTATTGCCCAGGGCATTTTTTGGCTGCGTTACAGCCTGATAAGCAGGGGATAGTCCCCTGCCCGCATTCAGTTATTGGCGCCGTGGCACTTCTTGTACTTCTTGCCCGAACCGCAAGGGCAAGGATCGTTACGGCCGACATTGGCAAATGGATCGTCCTTGTCCTTTTCGATGGTGTGCGGCTTTGGGGCCTCGGGCTTAGGTGCTTCGGGAGCTCCGGCATTAGCAACGCTCTGAGAAGCAGCTGCCCTGCGGGCCTGGCCGCCCTCATTCAAAGTTTCTTCAGGGTTGGAGTACTTTACGTCGCCAGCCAGCGGGTCGGGTTCTTCTTGCGGAGCCTGCTGCACAACAATGGGAGCACGCAGCAAGAAGCGCAGGAAGTCTTCGTAGATGCCGGCAGTAAGAGAGGCAAAAGCATTATGAGCTTCATCGCGATATTCGGTTAGCGGATCGCGCTGGCCATAAGCACGCAGGCCAATGGAAGCCTTCAGGTAATCCATTTCCTGCAAGTGACTCATCCAGCGGGTGTCGATGAAGCGCAGCATTACCTGGCTTACGATGTCCTTGAACGGCTCACCAATCTCTTGAGCCTTAGCATCGAACTGAGACTGGATACGCTCTACCAAGCCATCGATAAGTTCATTCACATCGCCGTCGGCGTCGATAGATTCAACCGTAAGCTCTTCGTTGCCCGTCATCTGGGAAAGCCAGGCGTTAAGGCCCTCAACATCCCAATCGTCTTCGGCAGCCTTTGCCGGGCAGCACTCAATAACATGCTGCTCAACTGCGTCTTCGATAATTTCAGGCATGCGCTCGGTAAGGTCTTTGCCGTCCAAAATAGCATTGCGCTCTTCGTAGATTGCTTTGCGCTGCAGATTCATAACGTCGTCGTATTCCAAGACGTGTTTACGTGCGGCGAAATTGGAAGCCTCAACCTGGCGCTGCGCAGTTTCAATTGCCTTGGAAACCATGTTTGCCGTAATGGGCATGTCTTCAGGCATATCGGTTTTTTCCATCATGTTGGAAATGGAATCCATGCGCGAACCGCCGAACAGACGCATAAGGTCATCTTCAAGCGAAAGATAGAACTGGGTAGCGCCTGGGTCGCCCTGACGGCCAGCACGACCGCGTAGCTGGTTGTCAATACGTCGGCTTTCGTGGCGCTCGGTGCCGATAACGCACAAACCGCCCGCTTCAACAACTTCCTTGCTTTCGCGCTTGGTGATGGCTTCGGCTTCGGCCTTTGCTTCCTTGATTTGCGCTGGCGTCGGTTCTTCGTCTTCGCCCAAGCGCTCGAGCAGCATGGTTTCGGCCATAACCTCGGCATTGCCGCCAAGCAAGATGTCAGTACCACGACCAGCCATGTTAGTTGCGATGGTTACCGCGCCGGTGCGGCCTGCCTGTGCAACAATGGCGGCTTCGCGTTCGTGGTTTTTAGCATTCAAAACCTCATGCTTGATACCGCGCTTCATTAGCAAGCGGCTCAAACGCTCGGAGCTTTCGATGGATACCGTACCAACCAAGCAGGGTTGACCATTAGCGTGGCGCTCTGCAATGTCATCGGCAACAGCGTTGAACTTTGCATCTACCGTGCGATAGATTAGGTCGTTTTCGTCCACACGGGCTACCGGGCGGTTAGGCGGAATGCTCATAACCGGCAGCTTGTAAATTTGACGGAACTCCGAATCTTCGGTCATGGCGGTACCCGTCATGCCAGAAAGCTTGTCGTACAAGCGGAAGTAGTTCTGCAGCGTAATGGTTGCCAAAGTCTGGTTTTCTTGGCGAACAAGTACGTGCTCCTTGGCTTCCAATGCCTGATGCAAGCCCTCGGAGTAACGGCGGCCTTCCATAATGCGGCCCGTGAATTCATCGACGATCTTAACTTCGCCGTTAGTCACAACGTAATCAACATCACGATGGAACAGGAACTGGGCCTTTAGGGCCTGCTGCAAGTGATTGGGCAGCTGACCGGTTGGGTCGCCATACAAGTCTTCGATGCCCAACAGGAACTCGACCTTTTCAAGGCCAACTTCAGTGGTGTAGATGGTTTTCTTAGCTTCGTCCATCTCGAAGTCGATGTCGCGCTTGAGCTGCGGCATAACAGAAGCAAAGCTCTTGTAGGTATCGGCTGCCTGCGAGCCAGCGCCAGAAATAATGAGCGGGGTTCGCGCCTCGTCGATAAGGATAGAGTCAACCTCGTCGACGATGGCAAAAGAATGACCGCGCTGCACGCGACGGCTTGCGCGCGGCACCATGTTGTCGCGCAAATAATCGAAGCCGAATTCCGAATTTGTGCCATAGGTTACGTCAGCCTGATAGGCGGGGATCTTCTTGTCGGGACCCATGCCATTTTGGATCAGGCCCACGCTCATACCCATGAATTCGTAAATCTGGCCCATCCACTGGGAGTCGCGCGCAGCCAGGTAATCGTTAACGGTAACGATATGCACATTGTTACCAGGAAGCGCGTTCAAATAGCCAGCCAATGTAGAAACCAGCGTTTTACCTTCGCCAGTGCGCATCTCGGCGATTTTGCCGTCGTTTAGGGCCATAGCGCCAATAAGCTGCACATCGAAATGACGCAACCCAATGGTGCGAACCGAAGCCTCTCGAACAGCGGCAAAAGCCTCGGGCAGAAGGTCTTCCAGCTCTTCGCCGTTATTAAGGCGCTCGCGGAATTCAACCGTAAGATGAGCAAGCTCTTCATCGGAGCGAGCCTGCATTTCAGGCTCCAAGCTGTTAATTTGCTCGACAACCTTCTGATATGCCTTGAGCGGACGGTTTTCGCCCACGCTTAAAATCTTAGAGAAAAAACCCATGGTTACTCTTTCATTCGTTTAACCGCTCCACCTTAGCACACGCACACGTCCAAAGCCCTGCTAGCCGCACTAGAGTCAGGGCAATTCCACGGTTTAAACGACAAAAGGAAATGGCGCAGTTATTTGCCTTTAGAAACGTCGTTTAAGATCTCTTCGTAGAGCTCTTCCAAGCGGCTAGAACCATCAATGCCGTAATGCTCCACCAAAGCACGTCTGCAATTGAAGTAGGTGCTGATTGCCGCAGCGGACTGCCCAAGCATTTGCTGCACTTTCATGTACATATACACCACGTCTTCGCGAGTGGGATCTACCTGAAAGGCAAACGCGGCAAACCTATGGGCATTGCGAAGCTCGCCATTGCGTACCAATACACGCACCCCGTCCATAACAGCATCAAGCACGCGATTTTGATACATGATTCGATACGTTTGCAGCTGATCGTTTTTGATACCTGGAAGCAAGGGACCAACGTACAAAGCTTCTATTTGCTCGAGCGCCTTACGGCACAAGACGGGATCTTCAAAGCCATGGATCTTGGCGCATAAATCATCAATCTTGAGCACATCGCTTTCTATATCAAGGCACGATAGAGACACCACTTCGCGATTCCTGTTACCCCCAAACGGGTCATAGCCCGGAGGGGAAAGCACCCTGCGCACGTAGCTCCAAAGGTTATAGAAGCTAGAACGCGCGCATGAAGGGTCGGACCCAGGCCACACGGTGCGCTCAATCCAGGTACGTGGAACGTCTTTGCCGTTGTTAACCAGCAAAAACGCTATTACGAGTTTTGCCTTTTTGCGCAAGTTGGCGCCACCAGTAACAGAATGGCCAGCACGTGTTATCTCGCAACGACCAAACAGATTGACGCATAGAGGAGGGAATTTAGGTTGCGTATCGGGGCGCTGCGAGATGTTGGCCTCTAACTTCTGTTGACCGTCGCGCCAACAATCAAGGACCTGGCCCATCCCGTGACTGCGATAAAACTCTTCACGCAAGCTTGGGCTAAACATGCCGGTTAGCAACCAAGAAAGAATCGTATCGTTTTCTGCTGCCATGCACAGCTCAGCGCAAAGCGTTAAAAACTCCTCTTCACTGCGCACATCGGTGTGATTGACCAAGTCTTCAAAATGAGTGTTTAGCAATTCATATCGAGCAGAATTCCCTAAGCAGTAAGCAGAAAATTCTCCCGAGGTACGTTTGATACCGGCATAGGGGTACAAGCGCTCAAGCACTGGAGCCAAAGGAGCAGCGCCTTCAACAAAGAATGGGCTGAGCAGCGATAACTTGCCCTTGCCTGCTACCAAAGCCAACACCGAAAGAGCTTCTTCCCGCGAAGATGGGCGACGCTGCAGCAAAGAGTTTATAAATCGCCTCTCCCCCGCCACCTGATCCAAAAGAACAGCAGGCAAAATGCGCTTAACCACACGCAAACGACGTTCTTCTTCATGGGAGGCCTCATCTTCTTTGCCCAACAGACCAGCAGGTGTTTCTTCAGCAGACAAAGCGAGCTCTCGCGCATCTAAAACAACAGTTGGCGCCTTTATGCCAAAAGCAAGTTCAGCGTCTTCGGTAGCAATTATGATTTCGCACTTTTTGGCATAGAAGGCCTTAAGCAACTCGCTAAAGCTTTTGCGACGGCTTTCCGAAAGCGAAGCCACGCCATCGATGACCAACAGGCGTTTTTTGTCATCATGCTCAAACAGCACATCATCCTGCACTGCAGCAGAATCGAGTTTTACCAGAAACATAGGGTCGTCAGCTTTGACCCACTTAACCTGCTCAGGCTCAAAGGCCATTCGGGCATATTGGGCAATAAGCGTGGACTTACCATAAAGCGGTGGTGCGCAAATTACACGGATTGCGCTTCTGTCGGCTAAAAGCCTGATAAGCAAATGCTTACGCTCAATCAAAGCCTGCCCAGTTCCGTTACCCTCTGCAGGAGAAAGCCTGTGTTCAGTCGTATTCCCCAAGCTCATTTTCAACACCCCTCAAGTACCGTTACGGTTAACTCAAAGTTGAGAATAGGGTTTACCTGGGGTTTTATTAGTCCTATGTAATGAACGGCGTTAAAAGTGTAACGAAAGCAATAAATTGTGCCGTAGATCCTGGAATTTGGCACAAAAAATAGCTTCTGACCTGGCTTTTCTATATAAGTTTAACGGGTATTGCGTAAGCGCAGTCAAAGCTATTAACCGAAAAAAGGCCACGCACATGAACATTCGCGGCCTTATTAAACAGGCGGTGCTAAGCAACTTGCTCTTAAAC
>CAVFVF010000029.1:0-19649 GCA_963625925.1 Eggerthellaceae bacterium
GATGGACGGCGCTATCCTGGTTATCGCTGCTACCGACGGCCCCATGGCTCAGACCCGTGAGCACATCCTGCTCGCTCGTCAGGTAGGCGTACCCTACATCGTTGTATTCCTGAACAAGTGCGACATGGTTGACGACGAGGAGCTCCTCGAGCTCGTTGAGATGGAAGTTCGCGACCTTCTCTCCAGCTACGAGTTCCCCGGCGACGACACCCCCATCATCCGCGGTTCTGCTCTTAAGGCCCTCGAGGGCGAAGCAGAGTGGCAGGACAAGATCTGGGAGCTCATGGACGCTGTTGACTCCTACATCCCCACTCCTGAGCGCGATGTAGACAAGCCCTTCCTGATGGCTGTTGAAGACACCATGACCATCACCGGCCGCGGCACCGTTGCTACCGGTCGTGTTGAGCGTGGCGTTCTGCACGTAAACGACGAACTCGAAATCGTTGGCATCAAGGACACCGAGAAGACCGTATGCACCGGCATCGAGATGTTCCGCAAGCTGCTCGACGAGGCTCAGGCTGGCGACAACATCGGCTGCCTGCTTCGCGGCATCAAGCGTGAGGACATCCTCCGCGGTCAGGTTCTCTGCAAGCCCGGTTCTGTAACCCCTCACCAGGAGTTCGAGGGCCAGGTTTACATCCTTACCAAGGAAGAGGGTGGCCGTCACACCCCGTTCTTCGATGGTTATCGTCCGCAGTTCTACTTCCGCACCACCGACATCACCGGTGTTGCACATCTGCCCGAGGGCACCGAAATGGTTATGCCTGGCGACAATGTAACCATCACTGCTGAGCTCATTCACCCCGTAGCTATGGAGGATGGCCTCCGCTTCGCTATCCGCGAAGGCGGCCGCACCGTTGGCTCCGGTCGTGTTACCAAGATCATCAAGTAACACTGCTCACATTTTGTGAATTCGATAGGGGAGCCTGCTCAAGCAGGCTCCCCTCATCTATGATCATGTGCTAAGTCAAGCGATGCTAATACTGTACTTAAAGGAGAATTGATGCGTACTTTGGTCACCCTTGCATGCACTGAATGCAAGCGTCGAAACTACACGACCAAGAAGAACAAGCAGAACAATCCTGACCGTATCGAGTTCAAGAAGTACTGCAAGTGGTGCGGTCACCATACCTTGCACAAGGAAACTCGCTAAGGTATTAAGGAACAAAATAGGCCAGTAGCTCCAATTGGTAGAGCGGCGGTCTCCAAAACCGCATGTTGGGGGTTCGAGTCCCTCCTGGCCTGCCAGCTTGTTAATGAGCAGCTCGAGTAGCTGCTTGTTTGGCGTATAGAAGTAGTAATTTCCAGAGCAGGAAGTTGTATGGCAAAGAAGTCTAAAACACAGAGGGCAAAGGCATCTGCAAATCGCGCTGCTAAGAAGGAGCGCGCCGAGCAGCTTGAGGCTACCCCGGTTGTAGAAGAGGAACCCAAGAAGCGTTTCGCGCTGGGCAAGAAGTCCTCCGAAAACAACGAGTCTCAGAAGCCCGCAAAGAAGGCCGCCGCCAAGCCCAAGAAGAAGCGCTTTGGCTTCCTTTCCGATGTTCGTTCTGAGCTTCGCCGTGTTACGTGGCCTAGCAAGCAGGACGTTCTTCAGTGGTCTGGCGTTGTCATTGTGGCCCTGCTCTTCTTCGGCGTTTTCGTCCTGGTGCTTGATACCTGGGTTGTAACGCCTATCCTGTTGGCTATCTCGAGCTTGGGGGCTTAATCCATGACTAAGAAATGGTATGTCCTTCACACGTACTCGGGGTACGAGAACAAGGTGAAGAAGAACCTCGAAACCCGTATCGAAACCATGGGTCTCGAAAACAACGTGTTCGCTATTCAGATCCCCACCGAAACGGTAACGGAGATCAAAGAAGGCGGACGCCGTGTGGAAAGCGACAAGAAGGTCCTTCCGGGCTATGTGCTTGTCCGCATGGAACTTGACGATCGCAGCTGGGCTGCGGTTCGCAACACTCCCGGTGTAACCGGTTTTGTGGGCAGCCAGGGTAACCCGGCACCGCTCACGCGCGAAGAGTACAACAAAATCATGAAGCGCACTTCGCACGAGGCTCCCAAGAAGATCACTTCCACGAGCCTTGTTGTTGGCCAAACCGTAAAGGTTGTTTCTGGCCCGCTGGCGGAGTTCGACGGTGTTGTCTCTGAGGTTTCCCCTGAATCCGGCAAGGTTAAGGTTATGGTTTCCATCTTCGGACGCGAAACCCCTGTCGAGCTTGCCTTCGATCAGGTGGCAAACATTTAATTTTGAATGCAATGCGTCTTTCAGCGCCCGTATGTGGACGGGGCTTCTCGCGAAGGCGCTTGTCATAAATTGGTAAGCAAGTAATTTCAGTCGAAAGGATTTAACTGAAATGGCTGAGAAGAATGTAACGGGCTTTGTAAAGCTCCAGATTCCTGCTGGTGCTGCAAATCCTGCTCCTCCGGTTGGTCCTGCTCTGGGTGCCCAGGGCGTTAACATCATGCAGTTCTGCCAGGCTTTCAACGCCGCAACGCAGGACAAGGCAGGCACTATCGTTCCTGTTGAGATCACCATCTACGAAGACAAGACCTTCGACTTCGTATGCAAGACGCCTCCGGCTGCCTTCCTCATCAAGCAGGAGCTTGGCCTGAAGAGCGCTTCTGGTATCCCGCAACTCAAGAAGGTTGGCGAGCTTTCCCTCGACCAGCTTCGCAAGATTGCTGAAATCAAGATGCCCGACCTCAACGCTAACGACATTGAGGCTGCAATGGAAATCGTTGCCGGCACCGCTCGTTCTATGGGCGTTACCATCGAAGGCCGCGAGCCCAAGTGCGAGTACAAGGTTACCCGTCGTCTGCAGGCTCTGCTCAACGGCGAAGACGCTGGCGCAGAATAAGCAGCATCGCTTTTATTTGATCCAACCATCCGCATAGCGGATGTAAGGGTGGAAGGATCGTCAGAAGCACGATCCGCTAGAACCACGAAAGGAAATTTATTATGGCAAACAAGAAGTACAAGGCCGCACAGGCCCAGATCGAAGAAGGTAAGCTCTACGCTCCCGTAGAGGCTTTCGCCAAGATGAAGGAAATCGCCTTCGCTAACTTCGATGAAACCGTAGAAGGTCACTTCCGTCTGGGTATCGATACCCGTCAGGCCGACCAGCAGCTCCGTGGCACCGTAAGCCTGCCCAACGGCTCTGGTAAGACCGTTCGCGTTGCAGTATTCGCCGAGGGCGACGCTGCTCGTGCAGCTAAGGAAGCTGGCGCCGACATCGTTGGCTCCGACGACCTGGTAGCTGAAATCCAGGCTGGCAACATGGACTTCGACGCCACCGTTGCTACCCCCGATCAGATGGCTAAGGTTGGCCGTCTGGGTAAGGTTCTTGGCCCCCGCGGTCTTATGCCTAACCCCAAGCTGGGCACTGTTACCCCCGACGTTGCTAAGGCAATCAAGGAACTCAAGGGTGGCCGTGTTGAGTATCGTGCCGACCGTTACGGCATCTGCCACGTAATTCTGGGCAAGGCTTCCTTCACCGCAGAGCAGCTGGCTGAAAACTACGGCGCTCTGTACGACGAAATCCTTCGCATGAAGCCCGCTTCTGCAAAGGGTCGCTACGTTAAGTCCATTAGCGTTTCTTCTACCATGGGCCCTGGCGTTCCGGTAGATCCCAGCGTTAACCGCGACTACACCAACGCTCAGTAAGTCACGCTTACCATACTGTGACCAGAGGCGTCCTCTAAAGAGGGCGCCTCTTTTGTTTTTGAGCGTATACCAATCCGGCAGAGCGGAAGTCCACTCTGCAAATCAATTCGGCAGAGCGGAAGTCCACCCTGCAGCTAAGCCGGCAGAGTGCAGGCTCACTCTGCAGCTAAGCCAGTAAAGCGTAAGTCCGCCCTGCAAACTATCCTGGCAGAGCGCAAGTCCTCCCTGCAACTAAGCCTGGTTTTTGGTCATTTGGTTGAATTTGGGGTTTTGTAGGGGCTGGTAAGAGCCCAGTTATATAATGACTTTGGAAAATTACACGCCATTTGGGTTCAGCTGTTACCCAAGTGGCTTTATTTGACGCAGGGCTCTGCGTCGAACGGAGGAAACATGAGCGAAAAGACGCAGAACATCAAGGATCTTGCAGCAGAAGCCATCGAATCTGAAATCAAACTCACCGAAACGGTTGAGCAGCTTTCGGGGTCTTCTCGTCGCAGCCGCCAAAATGCCGCTTCTGTGCTTGCTCAGGTTGCTAAATCCAAGCCCGAGCTTGTTGCTCCCTTCTCCGACGAATTCATCGATGCGCTCGATCGCCCTGAAGCCCAAACCCGTTGGGAATCGCTCGATGTTCTAACCGAGCTTGTTCATGTTGAGTCTCGCTCGTGCGACAAGGCCCTGGCCGGTGCCGAAACCGCCCTGTTCGACGAAGACAATGGTTTTGTCCGCTTGGCCGCCTTGCGCTTCCTGTGCACTCTGGGCGCAACTACCGAAAACCGCTCGCAAAAGGTATGGCCCCTGCTCGATGAGGCCATTCAGTGCTATCACGGCGATTACGAGTACCAGGATATGTTGGTGGCTATCAACAACTTTGCTGGTGGCAAAATTGCAGCCGAGGTTAAAGAGGGCTTGGCTGAGCGCGTTAAGTTTGACGCGGAGCATGGCAAGGGCGCACTGAAGCGTCGCAGCCAGGCTATCATCGATTCTCTTTCCTAATATCCCTAAAACCGTTGCTAACGCTACGCTTGCGTTAATTCTGGGCTTAGTTGGGCGCCTGCGTTTAGAAACTGTTTAGGATATAGCTTAGTCACAAATTGGCAGCGCATTAAAGGCGTTGCCCAAGCCCAAAGCAAGGAGCTTTTAATGGCTAAGCATACGGTAACGCTTATCCCTGGCGATGGCATTGGCCTAGAAACTACGGCTGCTATGCAGCGCGTTGTCGAAGCCGCTGGAGCCGAAATCGAATGGGAAATCGCCGAAGCCGGCGCTCATATGATGGAGCAGTGCGGCACTCCTCTTCCCGAAGAAACCATCGAAGCCGTCCGTCGCAACAAAGTTGCCATCAAAGGCCCTATTACCACGCCCGTTGGCACGGGTTTTCGCAGCGTTAATGTTGCCTTGCGTAAAACCCTCAACCTAAATGTGTGCCTGCGCCCCGTGCTTTCTATCCCTGGCGCTGGCGGGCGCTACCAGGATGTAGACCTGGTTGTAGTGCGCGAAAATTCCGAAGACCTGTATGCGGGTATTGAATTTGAAGAGGGTAGCGCCGAAGCGGCCGACCTCATTAACTTCTGCGCCGAAAAAGAAGCGGGTACCATTCGCCCCGATTCTGGCATTTCAATTAAGCCCATTTCTATTACGGCTACGCGCAACATCGTGCGTTATGCCTTTGAATACGCCAAAAAGCACGGACGCAAAAAAGTTACAGCTGCCCATAAGGCCAACATCATGAAACATTCCGACGGCTTGTTTTTGCGTGTTGCCCGCGAAGTGGCCGCTGAATACCCCGACATCGAATTTAACGACAACATCATCGATGCTTTCTGCATGAACTTGGTAATCGACCCGTCTCAGTTTGACGTCATCGTATTTCCCAACCTGTATGGCGACATTGCCAGCGACCTGTGCGCAGGTTTGGTGGGTGGCTTAGGCATTGCCCCTGGTGCAAACATCGGACCCGAATACGCCGTGTTTGAGGCGGTTCATGGCTCGGCACCTGACATTGCAGGTAAAGACGTATGTAATCCCACCGCCGAAGTGCTTTCCGCAGCAATGATGCTCGATCATTTGGGCGAGCTTGATGCGGCCAAGCGCATTCGTGACGCCGTTCGCAAGGTCTACGCTGAAAGCAAGTACCTTACTGCAGACATTCGCAAGGCTACCGGTTCAACCGAGCCTGCTTGTTCGTGCACTAAGTTCACCGATGAGCTTGTTGCGGCCTTAAAGCAGGCCTAGCGGGCACACCGCCCCAACCTTTTGCAGCGTGAATGCGCTGCTGAACGATTACGTGAAAGCGGCAGCCCCCTAGCCGCAGAAAGAAGGAGCCCCCATGTCCAATCGTTCCAAGGTGCTGAGCGTTGGCAACGCCAGCTACACGTATTTCCCGGTAAGCCAGGTACAAGGTTATGAAAAGCTGCCTTATTCGCTTACCGTTTTGCTTGAAAACATTTTGCGTAACGCCGAGTCTGACGAACGCGCCCAAGAACTTGCCAACCGTTTGGTGCAGGCCGGATGCGCAGGCGAAGTGGGCAGTGAAATTGAATTCAGCCCCGCGCGCGTTTTGTTTCAAGACTTTACCGGCGTACCTGTGTTTGTGGACTTTGCCGTAATGCGTGAAGCTTGCATGCAGCTTGGGGGCGACCCTAAAAGCATCAACCCGCAAATTCCGTGCGATTTGGTAATTGACCACTCGGTTATTGCCGATGAATACGGCTGCTCCGCTGCGCTTGAAGCAAATATGGGCCTGGAATTTCAGCGCAACAAAGAACGTTACGAGTTTTTGAAGTGGTCGCAGGAATCGTTTGAAAATGTACGAATTGTGCCGCCCGGAGCGGGCATTTGCCACCAGCTGAATATTGAGCGCTTTGCTTCGGTTGCCATGACCAAGCAAACCGAAGAGGGAACCTTGGCGTATTTCGACACGCTGGTGGGCACCGATTCCCATACCCCTACAGCAAATGGCATTGGCGTGTTGGGCTGGGGCGTTGGTGGTATTGAAGCCGAGGCTGCCGCATTGGGCCAGCCTATTACCACGCTGGTTCCGCGCGTGTACGGCATTGAGCTTACTGGCAAGCTTTCGCCCGAGGTAAGCGCCATGGACGTATCGCTTACGTTTGCCCAGATGCTGCGTGCCGAAGGGGTAGTGGGCTCTTTTGTGGAATGCTTTGGCGAAGGCCTGGCAAGCTTAAGCGCCACGCAGCGCGCCTGTATTTCCAACATGACGCCCGAATATGGCGCAACCTGCACTTTGTTCCCGGTAGACGAGGCAACGCTTGGCTACTTGCGCCTAACTGGCCGCAGCGAAAGCCAGGTTGCGCTGGTGGAGGCCTATGCTAAGGCTCAGGGCTTCTGGAACGACCCAACCGCAGCGCCTCGCACCTATGCCAAGGTGCTTAAGCTCGACTTATCTAGCGTGCAGCGCAGCGTAGCTGGTCCTTCGCGCCCGCACGATCGTATCGATCTGGCCAACGTTAAGCAGCGCTTCGACTCTCTGTGCGAAGAGCGCAACCTCGACTGCACCAAGAAGGTAAAGGTAGATGTACTGGGTCAAAACTACGAGGTAACCCACGGTGCTCTTGCTATTGCTGCCGTCACAAGCTGCACCACCGCAACCGATGCCAGCATGATGCTTTCGGCCGGTGTACTGGCCCGCAACGCTGCAAAAGCGGGGCTCCGTCCCAAGCCGTGGGTAAAAACCATTTTGGCACCGGGCAGCAAGGCAACCGAGGCCATCTTAGATGCAGCAGGTCTTATGCCCTCGCTTCGCGAACTGGGCTTTTATACCTGCGGCTTTGGCTGCATGAGCTGTATTGGCAATTCCGGCCCGGTGCTTCCGGGCATGCATGCTGTGGCCGACGAAGTGGAACTGGCCAGCATCCTTTCGGGCAACCGCAACTTTGAAGGCCGTATTTCGCCCGATGTTTCGCAGAATTATTTGTGCGCACCCGCATTGGTAATTGCCTATTCGCTGGTAGGCACTATCGACTTCGATTTTGAAACTCAGCCGCTTGGCACTAATGCCGAAGGTGCTCCGGTGTTTCTTTCCGACATTTGGCCCGATGCCAACGAAGTGGCCAGCCTTTTGGCCAAATGCCGCACCAAGGAAGTGTTCGCTAGCGCTGCCAAGGGCATGTTTGAAGGCGATGCCGCATGGCAGCAGCTCGGCGGCGAAGCAAGCGATGTATTCAACTGGGACGAAAGTTCTACCTACGTACGCCGTGCGCCTTATTTTGACGGCATGGGCCGCAAGGCAAGCGCTCCTGAGCCCATTGAAAATGCGCGCGTTTTGCTCAACGTGGGCGACTTTATTACTACCGACCATATTTCCCCGGCTGGTGCCATCGCGCCCGATTCCCCTGCGGCCCGTTACTTGCAGCAACACGATGTTGCCCCAGCCGATTTCAACACGTATGGCTCGCGCCGTGGCAACCACGAGGTAATGATGCGCGGCACCTTCGCCAACGTGAAGCTTATGAACAAGCTGGCAGATGGCAAGCGTGGTGGCTGGACGCGCGATTTGCTAGACGGCCAGGTAAAGGCTGTCTATGACGCTGCCCAGCATTACCAGCAAGAAGGCATTCCGCTGGTTGTGTTGGCAGGCAAGATGTATGGCAGCGGTTCTTCGCGCGACTGGGCGGCTAAAGGCCCGTTGCTGCAGGGGGTGCGCGCTGCTTTTGCCGAAAGCTTCGAGCGCATCCATCGCTCCAACCTTATTGGCATGGGTATCTTGCCCTTGCAGTTTGAAAACGGGCAAAATGTCGAAAGCCTAGGCTTGGACGGCAGTGAAACCATTACGGTTGGCAATATTGATTTTTCGGCCGGCTTGCCCAATCCCGCTCATGTGCCGGTAACGGCGGTAAAGCCCAACGGCAACACAGTTGAGTTCACGGCTGCTGTTCGCATTGATACGCCCACCGAAGGCGAGTACTACCGAAACGGCGGCATCTTGCAATACGTTTTGCGTTCTTTGGCTTAACGGCAAGTTCAAAAATCTAACGCATTGGGCGGCGTGCACGGGTAGGGCCATGTGCGCCGCCTTTTTTCGTTTGCATATACCCATTTCCGTTAGAATTGTTCCTTAGTAAAAATTAGAGGGAGGATATACATGGCTGACTCCAATCAGCAGGGGCCAACTAGCTGGGCCGACCTGCTCAATCAGTTCGGCGGCGCGCAAGCCGGCGGTGCTGGCGGGCAAGCTGGCGCAGGCGGCGCACGCGGCGCACGCGGCCGTCGCGGCGGTTCCGAGGATTTTGAAGTATTGCGCAACCGCTTTGCGCAGATGAGCGGCAAGTCGTTCATCGTTTTGGCGGTAATCGTTTTGGTTGTTGCCGCAATTGCCTACTGGTGGTTCCATCCGCCCATCAACATCCATAGCTTGGATTTGTGGCTCTTCGTGGGCATTGTTGTTCTGCTGCCTTCGTTCGTAATCTTCTTCCTGTTCTGCCAAATCTACGACCGTGGCTTGGGCAGGCGCGAAAAGAGCGAAAAGAAGTCCAACATGTTCCGTCGCCTTATGCTGGTGCCGGTTGTTATCGCCCTTATTGGTGTGCTTGGCGGCGTGGCTTCCCTTACCCTGTTCCCGGGCAATGCTGAAAAGTTCTCTACCATTTTGAACACCGAAGACAGCGATTTTGCACAGGACATTCAGCAGGCCGACTACTCCACCATTCCGTTTATCGACCGCGATTCTGCTGTGCTTTTGGGCAACCGCACCATGGGCACTATGGCCGATTACGTTTCCCAGTTTGAGATTTCTAGCTTGTATTCCCAGATCAATTACAAGAATATGCCGGTGCGCGTAAGCCCGCTCAACTATGCCGATATCTTTAAGTGGTGGTCTAACCGCGAAACGGGCATTCCCGCTTACGTTGTAGTTAACATGAGCACTCAGGATACCGATATCGTTCGCTTGGAAGACCCTATTTACTACTCCGATTCCGACCCGTTCTTCAACAACGTTGATCGTTACGTGCAGCTTTCGCACCCGTTCTATATCTTTGGCGAAAAGTCGTTTGAGGTGGATGACGACGGTAGGCCCTATTGGATTTACCCTGTAATCGACTACACCATTGGCTTGTTTGGTGGCGAAACGGTTTCGCGCGTTATCCTGTGCGATGCCAGCACGGGCGAATGCCAGGATCTGGATATCAACGAAGTTCCTTCTTGGGTCGACCGCGCCTTCCCGGCCGAGCTGCTTATTCAGCAGTACAACTGGAGCGGTGCTCTTTCCAACGGCTGGATCAATTCTTGGTTGGGCCAGAGCGGCGTTAAGCAGACCACTCCTGGTTCCAATGGCGACCTTGGCTACAACTACCTCGCCAAGGACGACGACGTTTGGGTATACTCCGGCGTAACTTCTGCAACTTCCGATAACTCCATCATCGGCTTTGTTCTTATTAACCAGCGCACGGCCGAATCGAAGTTCTATGCGGTGGCCGGCGCAACTGAAGAATCGGCCATGAGCTCTGCCGAAGGTCAGGTTCAGAACCTGAAGTACGAATCCACCTTCCCGCTGCTCATTAACGTCGACAACCAGCCCACTTACTTCATGGCTTTGAAGGACAACGCAGGCTTGGTTAAGAAGTACGCCATGATCGATATCCAGCGCTACCAGAATGTAGCTGTGGGCGACACGCTCGAGGAAACCGAAAAGTCGTATAAGAAGCTGCTGCGCGCCAATGGCATTTCCAGCAGCGACGATGGCTCTACCAAGGGCGACGGCACAGCATCGGGTACCATCTCGCTTATTTCGCAGGTTGTGCTTGACGGCAATTCGCACTACTACGTAATGCTCAACGGCGACAATACGCTCTATGATTGCCCGGTAGCTTCTGTGGTTGATATCGTGCGCTATAAGGAAGGCGATTCCATCAGCCTGAAGTTTGCTGCAAGCGGCGAGCAGATGGCAACGGTAAGCTCCATCGAAACCTCTAGCGCCAGCTCTTCTTCTGGCTCTAACGCGCAGGCAGCTTAAAACCTGCTAGCCATACGGTACTCAAAGGGCCTCTTGGGAAACCAAGGGGCCCTTTGTTATCGGTGGGTATTTCGCGCACTGGGCAAGCCCAATAAAAAGCCCCAACCTGCTTGGCAAGTTGGGGCTTGTGTCGCTGTATCTTATACGCGAATCGGGATTACTCGTCGATAAGAACCACGCTTGCGTAAACCGGGCCATGCACGCCAACAACGCGTACCAGCTCGATGTCGGCCGTATTGGAAGGGCCGCTGATAAACGTTACGTTAGAAGGAAGCTCCTCGCCTGCGGCAACGCGCTCTTCCCAGGCATCCATGAGCTGGGTCATGTAGGGATACAGGGTGCTCTTCTTCAAAAGGGCAATGTGTCCAATGGGCAGCAAGCATACGGCGCGCCCCGACTTTTCGGTGCAGCGCTGCATGATGGTTGCCGTTTCGGCAATGCCAGCAGAAGCAAAGGTAATGCCAATGTCGGCGCTTTCGGCGCGCCCCATGCTCTTTTCGCGGCTTGTGGGGTTCCAGCGAACTGCCTCGTAGGAATTGTTGTTCAACAGCTCGGGGATGCCATAGCCATCAACCTCAGGCACGTCGGCGTATACAACGCAGCCGCCTTGCGTGCCAATTTCGCGCACCAGGCTAAGCACAACATCGGCAACCTCGTTGCTCTTTGCTTCGCGCACGATGGTGCCCATCTTGTTGGCCTCTTCGGTGAACTTTGCTACCAGTTCTTCGGTAGTGTATTCACGGTAGTCGTGAGGCAGGGGAGCCTTGGTGGCTTCGCAGGGTTCAACCCAGTCGGCGATGGTGTTGTGTCCCAGCGCTTCGGTGATAGGACGCAGGAACTCATCCATACTTACGGTGCTCATCGTGCATCCTCCTTGCTGGTTTTGGCGGCGTGGCATGCCCTGCTAATGGCATCGGCGGTTTCTTGGCGCTGTTGCTTGGCCAGTTCCTTTTCGTGCTTGGCAAACCAATCGCGGAAGCGCTCGTTTGCCATGGTGTCAAGGTTGCGCGAAGCAAGCCAGCCGTTAAGTACGGGAATCCACGTGTTTTTACGGTCGAGCTGGTTGGTAGTGCCCGAAATAAGCTTCATTGCCGGTGCACCTGCGGTGGTAACCAGGCCATATGCCATGCGGCTGCTGAAGGTTGCCGCTGCGGCGGTGAAGATTGCCTTTTCGGCGGGCGAAACGTATCCGCCGTTAACCACGTTGCGTCTATGCTGCGAAATAAGCATGGGCAGCGGAATCTTTACGGGGCAAACCTCTGCGCACTGGCCGCACAGCGTGCAGGCGTAGGGCATGGTTGCCGTTTTTTCGTAGCCAACCAAAAGCGGAGTAAGAACCACGCCCATGGGGCCTGGGTAGATGGAGCCGTAGCCGTGGCCGGTAATGTGGCGATAAACCGGGCACGAGTTCATGCATGCGCCGCAGCGAATGCATCGAAGCATGGGGCGGAACTGGCTTTCCAAGATCTTGGTGCGGCCATTGTTGATCATAACAATGTGCACGTTCTTGGGGCCGTCAGCTTCGCCTTCGCGGCGGCAGCCCGTGTTGATGCTAAACGAACCAGAAATCTTGGCGCCAACCGCGCTGCGAACCAGAAGTTTCATCATTACGTCGAGCGAACGCAGGTCGGGCACGATGCGCTCCATGCCCATAACCACAATCTGGGTTTCGGGGATGCTTGAAGCCATGCGCGCATTGCCTTCGTTGGAAACCAGCGTGCACGAACCCGTTTCGGCAACGCCAAAGTTGCAGCCCGTAACGCCAACAGGTGCGTTCATGAATTCCGGGCGCAGCGTCTTGCGCAAGAAGCGGGTAATTTCTTCAGGGTCATTGGTGCCTTCGTAGCCCTTCTGCTCGTGATACAAATCGCGAATAGAGGTGCGGTCGAAGTGCAAGGCGGGCACCACAATGTGCGAAGGTGCGTTGCCCGCGGTTTGGATGATGTGCTCGGCGCAGTCGGTCTCAACTGGCCTAATGCCATGCTCTTCCAAGAAGGGGTTCAGACCAATTTCTTCGGTCATCATGCTCTTCGACTTAACGCAGGTTTTGGCTCCTGCTTCTTCAAAGATATCCAGAATGCACTCCAGCGCATCGTCATCGGTGGGGGCGAAGTGCACATGGGCGCCATTTGCCTCGGCGTTGGTGGCAAACTCGCGTACGTAATAGTCTAGGTTGGCCAGCACGTGATCGCGAATCTGCGCGGCGTGCTCGCGGAATTCCTCCCAGTTGTCCACTTCGGCAACCAGCGCATCGCGCTTGCCGGTGATAACATCCTGCGCCGTTTCAATGGCTCGATGCTTAAATGAGTCGGAAAGCGAGCGGTGAATCCTGTCGGCAATGGGGGCGTCGTCATAGATAATGCGCATAGCCTTTACGCCTCCAATCCAGAATCGAGGATCTGGGCAATGTGCAGCACTTTCATGTTGCTGCTTACCACGCCCTGCTCAATAAGACGATCGAGCGCGCCCTTGATGTTCATAAGGCAAGCCTGGTCGGCACCGCACAGATAATCGGCGTCGGTGGCCAGCGCGAAGGCAACCTTTTCCTGCACCATATGGCCCGAAACCTCGGGTTCCTTAACGCTGAAGGTACCGCCAAAGCCGCAGCAACGGCCGGCTTCGGGCATTTCGATGTAGTTAAGGCCTTCCACATTCTGCAGAAGCTTCAAGGGCTGCTCTTCTACGCCCAGCATGCGGGTAAGGTGGCAGCTTTTGTGGTAGGTTACGGTGCCGTTGAGCTTTGCCCCTACATCGGTAACGCCCAAAACATCAACGATGAACTGGGTGAATTCATAAATGCGCGGAGCGAGCTCGGCGATTTTTTGGCTGTACTCGGCATCGTCTGCAAAGAACTGCGGATACTCGGCCTTGATAGCCCAGGCGCACGAGCCAGTTAGGGAAACGATGGTGTCATAGCCGCTGTATGCGTCAATGACCTTCTTCATCATGGGTTTGGCTTCTTCAATGTAGCCTGAATTGGAAAAGGGCTGGCCGCAGCATACATGGTCGTCGGGCAGCATTACCTCGCACCCAAGACGTTCCAGTACATGCACGGCAGCGATTCCCACTTCTGGGTAGAACATGTCAACCATGCACCCAGGGAAGAACGCAACTTTCATCGGGGTCCTTTCTCGATAGACAATTACCAGAATCGGGCTTTTTGTGCCCTCGCTCAAGAACGTGTTCGCGGGCGATGAACCTTAGCCAGTGAGCGGCAACAGGTAAGTTCAGACGTGTACAAATCAGGCCTGTTCTTATGGGTGCTGGCAAGCGTGCAGGAAATGTGGGGGAGTAGGTTAAAACCCTTGACGGGCACATGCGGTTTTGGGAAACTATCCGAGCTGTGTTTTTCACGGCATAACGGAAATATGTTCCGCTGCCCTAGACAGCAGGCACCGAAAGGTTTAATCGCACAAGCGGCCCGCCGAGGTGGTTGATAAGTATCGCGCTTTGTCGACCCCTGCGTCTTAGGACGGTAGGGGTCGTTCTTTTTTTCAAGCACGGCTCCACCCCATGGGGCGGAACTCGAGTTTGAAAAAAAGGAGGTGTATTTATGCCAAGTGCAAAGAATCAAGCAACGCTCTCTTCCATCAAGGAAGACTTGGAGGGTGCAGGCGCAGTTTGGGTTGTAGATGCTTGTGGTCTTACCGTAAAGGAGGTCCAGGAGCTCCGCAGGAATGTGCGTGAAGCCGGTGCTGTTATGAAGGTGTACAAGAACACCCTCGTACATCTGGCTCTCGCCGAGGCTGAGCTGCCTACGCTCGACGACATGCTTCATGGCCCCAGCGCATTCGTATTCGCTGGCAACGATGTTGCAGCCGCAGCTAAGGCCGTCAAGGAATTCTCCAAGACGAACGAAACCCTTACCATTAAGGGCGGTTTGATGGACGGTGCAGAGGTTACCGCAGCAGAGGTGGAAGCAATCGCTTCTCTGCCTTCTCGCGAAGAGCTCTACGCCAAGATCGCTGGCGCCATTTCCGGCGTTGCTCGCGGTCTCGCTGTTGCCCTCAACGGGGTACCCAGCGGTCTGGCTCAGGCAACCAACGCTGTTGCCAACCAGAAGGAAGCTGCTTAAAGCTTCAAATTGCGGCTTAGCCGCGTAAAGTAATAAATTTCGGTCGGGGGAAAGGCTCCCGGCCCTATGAAAGGAAACTAACATGGCTGTTTCTCGCGAAGAGATCATCGAAGCTCTGAAGGAAATGTCCCTGCTCGAGGCTTCTGAACTGGTAAAGGACATCGAGGAGACCTTCGGCGTATCCGCTGCTGCTCCCGTTGCTGTTGCTGCTGCTGGCGCTGCTGCTGGCGCTGAGGGTGGCGCTGCAGAGAAGTCCGAATTCGACGTTATGCTCGAGGGCTTCGGCGACAACAAGATCGCTGTTATCAAGGCTGTACGTGAGATCACCGGTCTTGGCCTGAAGGAAGCTAAGGAAGTTGTAGAGAACGCTCCTACGGCTGTTCAGGAAGGCGTTGCTAAGGACGCTGCAGAGGAAATGAAGTCCAAGCTCGAGGAAGCTGGCGCTGCTGTTACCCTGAAGTAACTCATTTCTTCAAACGAGTCTTCAAAGCGCTCGGCCATTGGCCGGGCGCTTTTATTTTGCTCAGGCGGTGGGCGAAGGCTGTGGCTACGCGAAGCGTTTCTGTGATTGCGGGGCGTTGTGCTAAGGGGGCCGCTAAGGGTGTTGCGGTGCGAGTGGACCCTCGGCGTGTTTTGGGTTTCTTATCCAGTTGGCAACGTATTGGCATCGCCGCGTTGCCGTAGGGCATATGGCGGGTATAGTTTGTTTGGAAATGGGGCACGGCCCTTTACCTTGCTGTATATCCTGCGCGAAAGCGCTTTTCAACGAAAGGAAGCACCTGATGGAAAAAGGCTACTTTGCCGCTGCTTGGGGCGACGTTACCAAGTCGCCCGGTTGGTTCTCTAAGATTTTGCGTTTGGGGTTGCTCGACATCATTCCCATCTTTGGCGCCATGGTAACCAACGGCTATCTGTATGGTTGGGCGCGCGATATTGCCTGGAATGTGCATCGTCCCATGCCTGCAAAAATCTTTGGTAACGAAGATGGCAAGCTGTATAAGCGCGGCTTCTACATTCTTGTTTTGGGCGTGGTGCTGGCTTTGGTTCCGGGTGTCATTAATTCCTGCTCCGACCTGTTCCTCAACGGATCTTCTTCCGTGTACGGTGGTCGTAGCTTTGCCCTCAGCATGACGTTTTTGAGCCTGTTGTTCAGCTTGCTGTTCCTTGCCGCTTCGGTAGCCGCCGCCATCTTCACCTGGATCGGCAGTGTGCGTATTTCGCTGTATGGCACGCTTTCTTCTGGTTTCCAGTTGGGTAAAGTTTGGGCAATGCTGCGCTACGACTTCAAGGGCATCTTGCGAATCTTCGGCATGTTCCTCATTCTTGGCTGCATCGTAACCGTTCTTTTTGCCGTTTCTATTTGCTTGCTGGTAATTATGGGCGTTATTGCAGAAGGCTCCGTTGCTTATACCTTCCGTACTGCGCAGGGTGGTTCCAGCTCCATTGCGCTGGTTACCGTGGGTCTTATTCTTCTGTTTATCTTCTTCATCGTGTTCTTGCTGGTAGGTGCATTTGCCACTGCACTGTGCCAGGCGCTCGTTGCGCGCGCTCTTGGTTACTGGGCTCGTCAGTTTGAGGTTTCCCAGTGGGGCGGCCAGGAAGATCCGATGCCCTTCGAGTTGCGTCAGGCTGCCGCACCCGCACCTCAGCCCCAGCAGCCGGCTGCGCCTGTGCAGGGAAATGCTGCTCAGCAGGCCGAACGTCAGATGAACTTCGACCCGCAAACTGGTCAACCCATTGTTCGTCCGCAGGCAAAGTTCGACACCCAAACCGGCCAGCCTATTGCTCAGGCAAAGTTCGACACCCAAACCGGCCAGCCTATTCAGCAGGCCCCCTTCCAGCCCCAGCAGCCTGTGGCCCAGCCGGCACCTTTCCAGACGCAGGAGGGCGCCTCTGTACAGCCCGCTCAGAGTGGCGCATGCGCGCCCGAAGCCGCAGCTGTTGCCGCTGTGGCAGAGCCTGCATCTGCCCCTGCCGCAACCGAGCCCGCTACTGCTCCTGCCCCAACCGAGCCCGCTATCGCAACCGAGCCAGCTACTGCTTCAAAGCCTGCGCCTGAACCTGAGCCTGCAGCGCAAGCAGGCTCCCTTCCCGCAGAAGAGCCCTTGGCGGCAGAGGCTCAAAGCGATGCCCCTAGCGAAGGAGAAGCTCCTAAGCAGGCCTAGTTTGTAGCATGCTTTTCTGCTGCGATCTGCAGCAAGGTGTCGTTTAGCAACTTGTAAACCTCGCGTGTCTGACCATCCAGGCACGCGAGGTGTTTTTGTATGGTGGCGATGTCGCCGCGCTCTGCCGGGCCGGTAAGCGCTGCAACGCATCCGTCATGTGCGATGTGTTTAGCGTTGCCCAAGAACAACGGGGCCAGAGCTTTTTCTGCAGCATCGGGGGTGAATCCGCAACGTTCAAGTTCGGTTGCGGCCAGGCGATACAGGGCCACTACATGGTTTGAAGCCAGGGCCGCGGCAGCGTGGTAGCGCACCTTTTCTTCGGTTTTAATTACTGCATAGGGGTTGCCCAGGGCATCAAGCAAGCTTGTTATCTTGTCTAATTTGTCGGGCGAACCTTCTACGGCAAAAAACGCACGTCCAAGCTCTTCGGGGCTCACCGTTTTAGAAGATACGGCAAACAAAGGATGGACCGAATACGCGCTCGCTCCTAATTCGGTTGCGCCGGCTAGCTCGGTGGATGCCATGGCGCCGCTGCAGTGGCAGATAATTTTGCCCTTGAATGAACAGGGCGGCTGCGCGGTTTGCTTCAGCTCTTCCCAGGCAGCAGCAATCTGGCCATCGGGTGTGGTGATGAAGACTGCATCGCAGGCGGCAAGCAATTCGGCGCTGCTGGCAAAAGCAGTAGAACCAGTAAGCTTGGCTGCTTCTTCAGCCGAGCTTTTGTTTGCCGAAGCGTATCCAACCAGCTGCGCTTGCCGCCCAAAGTACGCGCCCAGCGAACAGCCAACTTTCCCAGCTCCAATAAATCCAATTCGCATGTTTGCCGCCTTACTCGTTTCTGCCGCTACCGTTCTTGCTGAAGTCTGTGGCCGTGGCGCCTGGCTTTTCTGAAATGCTTTGCCGTGGCGCAAACTCCTAGCATCTGGTGTCTTTCAAAGGTTCCGCTCAGCGCTATCGGCCGCTACCTGCCTGCATACCGCTTGTCTGGCAAGCCTTATTGTTTCGCTAGTTTCTTTGATTTGCGCTTTTTAGCTAAGTGCTCAACAGCCATTATGGGGTGGTGGAACATCATGCGCGGGCCGCTGTAGGCCATGATGGCTCGAATGGCCGCGCGCATTTCTGGCTTATAGCAATGGATCGTGCAGGTGTCACACGTGCCTTTGTGCTCATGTGGGCAGGCGCGCGTGCGCTCAAAAGAGTATTCCACTACTTTGCGGCACTCGTCGCATACCCCATCTTTGCCCTGGGTATGGCGATGGCCACGGCAGTAGATACGTGCCATGGCCATCACGGTTTGCTCATCTTTTTCCAGCCTGCGTTGTGCAGCCGGGCTAAGTTGGCTCTTCTTGCTCAAAGCTGCCCTAGCCGTAAATGCGCTTCATCTGAGCGTAAGCCTCGTCGGCTTCGGCCATTACATCGGCGATGATCTTCGCAACAGGCTTGACCTCGGTAATAACCGGCGAAATCATGCCAGCCGAAAATGCGCCGTTTTCATAGTCGCCGTTGTGGGCGCGGGCGATAGAGCCAGTGCAGTAATCGTTTAGTTCCTCTTCAGAGGCACCTGCGTAGTAGCGCTCCCAGAAGCCATCGGTGAAGGGGTTCTTGATGCAACGGACCTGCTTTTTGCCCGGGATGCCGGAAAGCACGGTTGCGTTGTCCTTCGAATCAACAATGAGCTGCTTGTAGATGTCAGAAACAGTGCACTCGTCAGAGGCAAGGAAGATAGTGCCCATCTGGATGCCTACACAGCCCATTGCCAAGGCGGCAACCAAACCTTTGCCGTTGGCAAAGCCGCCAGCTGCGATAACGGGAATATCAACCGCTTCAACAACCTGGGCTACCAAAGGCAGGGTAGTCATGGAGCCAATGTGGCCACCGCCCTCGATGCCTTCGCAGATAACAGCAGCAGCGCCAAGCTTTTCCATCTTCTTGGCGGCGCGAGCATGCGGAATAAGAACAATCGCCTTGATGCCGGCTTCTGCCAGCTTCGGAACAATTACGGCAGGGTTGCCAGCCGAAACGGTGCAGATCCCTACGCCCTCTTCGATGCAGACATCGGCAATTTCTTCGATGCGGTCGTTTTCCATAATGAGGTTAACGGCGAAGGGCTTGCTGGTAAGGCTTTTGCAAGTGCGGATTTCTTCACGCATGTATTCAGGCGTATCAAAGCCGCACTGAATTACGCCCAGGCCGCCACCATTAGAAACGGCAGCAGCAAATTTGCCATCGGTGATGTGGGCCATAGCGCCCTGGATAATCGGGTACTCGATGCCGAGCAAATCGCAGAGTTCAGTTTTCATAAGGCAATTCCCTCCATTGAATTACTTGTATAAAGCAGGCAAATCAGCCAACTCGAAGCATAGCATTAATAAAGAACTACTTTCGTATATAGAAGGCCAACAAACGTATATATAGGCGAAAGGGCTGCCCTTTACTGCGCGCTAGTTATGAAGGACTTATGAGTGCAGATTCGCCTAGCTCTGCAGGGGGCTTTAAGGCGCTTTGCAAATAAAGGCCCAGGTGAAGTGTTAGTAAATGAGCCGCTTTGCAATGTCTCAACGCATTAGTTTGAATTGAATGCTTGCTTTGGCTTGCGCACGCACCGTTTCGGGTTATAGTTGCAAGGCCCTTTTACGAGGGCGACACGCCTTAAACGGCAAGCCGATTAGCCGTCAAAAATTTTTAAAAAAAGTTCTTGACTCGGTGGCAGCAGGGAAGTAAAGTACTTTCTTGCGCGAACGGCCCAGCCGTTGGCGGCCGGGGCCGCAAGGCCCGCGG
>CAVFVF010000030.1:0-18459 GCA_963625925.1 Eggerthellaceae bacterium
CAAGCCGCTTTTGGTGCGCATGGCTCAGATGTGGGCCGATGCCGAAAAGCGCGCACGTTTCCACTTGGTTATCTTGGCAATTGTTGCGCTGGTAATCGCGCTCACACTGGGAGTTATCTTCATCATGGCCTGGATCGGTATCCCCATCATGAGCTTTATGTATGGTGTGGACTTCGAGCAGTTCCGCGGCCTTAGCTACATCATGATCGCCGCTGGTGGCGTAACGGCAATTATCGACTTCCTGTATCAGGTAATTACCGTGCTGCGCCGCCAGAAGTCGGTAATGAAGCTGTACGTGATCACGTTTGGTTTTTCGCTGTTCGTGCCCATCCTGCTTATCGACTTCACGGGCTTGCCGGGTGCGGTTATTGGCTACCTTATTGTTATGACTATTCTGCTGGTGCTGCTGGTGTGGGAGTACATCAGCATTTGCATCGACCTTACGCGCAACCCCGAAAAGGTGGACGAAGCGGCAATGCAGCCTGTTGTTGCAAGCCAAACCAGCGCAGCGGGCGGTGTTCGCTCTGTGCCTTCAAGTGGCCCCGTGCGTGCTGGCCGTGGTCAGGGCAATGCTGGCGCCCACGCCCAAGTGGCCCAAACCGATACTTTTGAGGATGCGCCGCAGCGTCCGCGAAGGCAGCGGTAGGGGCGCATTTTGCCATGCCTGTTATTTTGCGGCAGCGGCAACTTTTTTGTGAAAAAGGCTTGACGCATGCACGGAGCGTCCGTAATATACTGTCTCGCGCCTTTGGAAAAGGGTAACACCGCCGAGCATTATGCGAAGCGAAAGCAAGCTGCTCAATGGGGTGTCGTCTAATGGTAGGACAGCGGTTTCTGGTACCGTATGTGAGGGTTCGACTCCTTCCACCCCAGCCAATTTGCGCTTATGGCCTCGTCGTCTAGCGGTTTAGGACGCCGCCCTCTCAAGGCGGAGATCGTCGGTTCGAATCCGATCGAGGCTACCAAATTTTTTAACCCGCTCATTTGAGCGGGTTTTTGTTTTTCATGCCGTAAAGCCCTGTGCCGGCGCATCTGAGACTAAGGGCCCAATTCTGCGCTGGCGCACCGAGCCCCAGGGCCTGGCCTTGCCTGGTGCATTTGAGCCCCAGGTCCCGCTCCTGCGCATGGTTTATTTCGATCCTGTTGAATGAAGTGACACCGCCTTTGGGGGGGGTTACAATCGAAACATCTATGTGATGTTTTACAGGCAGGTTTGGGGGCTGCTATGGACAACGAACTGTTTAAGTTGATGTTTGATGGCAGCGGTACGCCCGCATACGTCATTCATGTTCTTGCCGACGACCAAGGCAGCCCATACGACTTCGAATACGTCTACACCAACGATGCCAATTTGAAGATGCGCGGTTTAACCCGCGATCAAATGTTGGGCATTCGCGTGTTTGGGAATCACCCTCAGACTCCCACCAAATGGCTGCGTGTTTATGCTCAGGCCGCCTTCGAAGGCAAAACGCTTACTTTCAGTGAGTTTTGGCCTGCAACCGGGCAGCATGTTCGCTTTACCATTAGGCCTATGGGGCGCCCTGGTTATTGTTTTGTAACGGCAGCGCCGCCTATTCGCACTTCGCTCGAGGTTATTAACGCGCAGGGCGAGCATGCTGAAGAGCTGCTGAAGTTGCGCGAGGAAAAATCGATCTTAGATGCTCTTTGCGCGGGTTTTGTTACTGCCGATCTTATGGATATCAAGGCAAACACCATTACGCCCATTAAAACCAATCCGTTTTCGCATCGCGATTCTGGCATGTATGAAGGTACGGGCAATGCGAAGCATTGCTTTACCGATTGGGTGAACTTTGCTTGGAACAACCTTATCGTTCAGGATTCTGCACCTGATTTTTTGAAGACTTTTAGCGCAGATGCCCTTATGCATCGCTTGGACGAAAACGAAAGCTTTAGCTATCGCTACGAATCTGCGCCCGACGAATCGGGCCACCGGTATTTCGAGGTGCAGGTAGTAAAGCTGTTTTCGGACGATACCAGCTATCAGATTGTTGCCGGCTATCGTCCCATCGACGATGTGGTTGCCGAAGAGGAAGAGCGAAACAAGGCCTTGTCCGATGCGGTGGCGGCCGCAAAGGATGCCAGCCTGGCCAAGTCGAACTTCCTGTTCAACATGAGTCACGACATTCGCACGCCCCTGAATGCCATCGTTGGCTTTTCGGAGCTTATCGAGCGTCATGCCGGCGAAGAGGAACGCGTGCTGGATTACGTCAAGAAAATCCGTTCTTCTACCGACTATCTGCAGGGCCTTATCAACAACGTGCTCGAAATGGCGCAGATCGAAAGTGGCAAGTACTCGCTCGATTTAACCGTGGTGAGCGCCAGTGAATTTTCCAATTCGGTGCGCGATGCCTTCGATCAGCAGATGGAAAAGAAGAACATCGAGTTCACCTGCAAGTTTGACTTTAAACATGAGTATTTCTGGACCGACACGCTGCACTTGCGCGAAGCGATGTCCAACATCCTTTCCAACGCGGTTAAGTACACGCTTGAAGGCGGACACATAACCTATTCGGTTACCGAAGAGCCCTTTAGCGACCCTGAAATTGCCCTGATGACAGCCGTAATTAGCGATGACGGCATTGGCATGAGCCAAGAATTCTTGGGCAAGCTGTTTGATAGCTTTACCCGCGAGCGCACTTCTACCGAAAGCGGCGAGGGCGGTACGGGCTTAGGTATGGCCATCACCAAGCAGCTGGTAGAAGCCATGAACGGCACCATCGAAGTGGAAAGTGAGCTGGGCAAAGGCACCACATTTACCGTGCGCATTCCGCATCGCATTGCCAGCAAGAGCGATATGGAAGAAAAGGTTAAGCGCACGTTGAGCCCTGCAGAGTTTGAGGGTAAGCGTTTGCTTTTGGCCGAAGACAACGACCTCAATGCTGAAATTGCCGTGACCATCCTGGAGGAGTCGGGCTTTGTGGTTGAGCGCGCCTGCGATGGCGTGGAGTGCGTGGGCATGGTGGAAACCGCCGAGCCTGGGTATTACGATGCCGTTCTTATGGACATTCAGATGCCCAACATGGACGGCTATAAGGCCACAGCTCACATTCGTGAGCTTGAAGGCGGCCGCGAAAAAACGCCCGTCATTGCCATGACGGCAAACGCTTTTGCCGAAGACCGGCAGCGTGCCTTCGAAGCTGGTATGGATGGGCACGTGCCCAAGCCCATCGACCTTACTGTTTTGCGTGAGGCGCTGGTGCAGGTTTTGTAAGCAGGCGCGAGAGCATGGCGCTGGTTCGGGTGTTGTAAGTTGCGCCCATACGATTTCAAAGCCGTTCTTCTGGCAGGGCTAGGGGAGCGGCTTTTTGGTTGGCAAAAAAGTTACTTAAAGTATTCAGTCCTTGCCGCCTCAATTTATTCGTGTATGCTGTACCGTGCTGCGCGGCTGAGGGGCTCCAAGCGCAGTGGGCGCAATTGCGTCGGAGCAATCCCCGCACACGTTAATAAGCAAATCGGGGCAATCGTGTGAATGACCGCTGGGCTGCAAGACGGCCTAGCAGAACAGGAGGAACCGCGTGAAACTGGTTGTAACCGAGAAGAATGACGCGGCTCAGAAGATCGCCAGCTTGCTGGGCGCTACTAAGCCCAAGGCCGACAAGGTGTACTCCACACCGGTGTACCGCTTTACGGTAGATGGCGAAGATTGGGTAACCATTGGCCTGCGCGGCCACATTCTAGAGCCCGACTTCGCTCAAGCGCTTGTATACAAAAAGCGCGGCGGCTGGCGCGGCGTTACCGCCGATGGCGAGGTTATGGAAGCCGAAATTCCCTCTAGCCTGCCTAAACCCCCTTTTAAAAAGAAGAAGCCCTTCACCGAAGACGGTGTTGAGCTGAAGGCTTGGAAGATGGACGCACTGCCGTACTTGGTGTATTCGCCCATCGAAAAGCGCCCCAAGGAAAAGGACATCATCCGCTCCTTGAAGAACCTGGCCAAGAAGGCCGATTCCATCGTTATCGCAACCGACTTCGACCGTGAAGGCGAGCTCATCGGTTCCGATGCACTTTCCTGCATTCAGGAAGTAAATGCAACGGCGCCCGTTTCGCGCGCCCGCTATTCGGCATTTACCAAAGAAGAAATTACCCATGCGTTTTCCAACTTGGTAACGCTCGATACCAATCTTGCTTCGGCAGGCGCATCGCGCCAGGACATCGACCTTATTTGGGGCGCGGTGCTTACGCGCTACCTTACTCTGGTCAAGTTTGCAGGCTACGGCAACGTGCGCAGCTCGGGCCGCGTGCAGACGCCAACCCTGGCCTTGATCGTTGCTCGCGAGCGCGAGCGTTTGGCCTTCAAGCCCGAAGATTTTTGGGTTATCAAGGGCGCATTCGGCGAAGGCGAAGACGCCTTCACGGCTCCGCACGCTACGGCTCGTTTTAAGAAGGAAGCCGAAGCCAACGCCGTAATGGCAAATGTCGAAGGCAAAACCACCGCAACGGTTGCCTCCATTGCCAAGCGTCAGCGCAAAGTTGCACCGCCTGTGCCGTTTAACACCACCAGCCTTATGGCCGCTGCATCGGCCGAGGGCCTTAGCCCTGCACGTACCATGCGTCTGGCCGAAAGCCTGTATATGGATGGTTACATCAGCTACCCCCGCGTAGACAACACGGTGTACCCTTCTTCGCTCGACTTGGGTGAAACGGTTAAGAACCTTATGGGCAATCCTGCCTATGTGCCGTACTGCAAGCAGCTGCTTTCGGGCGGTCCCTTGCGCGCTACTCGCGGCAAGAAGGAAACCACCGACCATCCGCCTATTTATCCCACGGCAAGCGCTACGCCCGAGCAATTGGCTCCTGCCGAATTCAAGCTGTACAACCTTATTGCCCGCCGCTTTTTGGCAACGCTTTCCGATGCTGCCGTGGTAGAGGGCACCAAGGTATCGCTTGAAGTTGGTGGCGAAGAGTTTGTGGCTAAGGGCGATGTTCTGGTAAAGCCGGGTTTCCGCGCCATTTACCCTTACGGCCTGAAGAAGGACGAGCAGCTGCCCGTATTAACCGAAGGCCAGGAAATTGCCTTTGGCGGTGCCACTTGCACGAAGGATCAAACCAAGCCGCCTGCGCGTTATTCGCAGGGTCGCCTTATTCAGGAAATGGAAAAGCTAGGCTTGGGCACCAAGTCTACCCGCCACTCCATCATCGAGCGCCTGTATACGGTTAAATATGTGCAGAACGACCCCATCGAGCCTAGCCAGCTGGGCATGGCAGTGTGCGATGCCTTGGATAAATTTGCGCCGCACATCACGCACCCCGAAATGACCGCTGAGCTTGAAGAGGAAATGGACAACATCGCCGAAGGTCAGAAGACCAAGGCGGAGGTTGTCACCAATTCGCGCAATTTGCTTTCCGAGCAATTGGCAAGCCTGCTTCCTCATTCCGAAGAAGTGAAGGACGCCCTGGCGGATGCTGTTGCGGCCGACGCTTACGTGGGCCCGTGCCCCAAGTGCGGCAAAGACCTGCAGCTGCGCTCTTCGCAGAAAACGCGCTCTATGTTCATCGGCTGTGCCGGTTGGCCCGATTGCGATGTAACCTATCCGCTGCCCAAGGGCAAGATCGAGGCTTTGGAAGAAAAGTGCCCCACCTGCGGCATGCCGCAAATCAAGGTAACGGCCTTCCGTTCCAAGCCGCGTGTTTTGTGCATCGACCCGCAGTGCGAAACCAACAAAGAGCCCGACTTGGAAGTGGGCATTTGCCCCAACTGCAAAGAAAAGGGCCTTACCAAAAAGCTTATTGCGCGCAAGAACCCGCGCACGCTCAAGCGCTTTATTCGCTGCGAAAACTACGATGAGTGCGAAACGGGTTATCCGTTGCCGCAGTACGGCAAGCTCACCGCCACCGAAGAAGTGTGCGAAAGCTGCGGTGCGCCTATGGTTATAGTTACCACCCAGCGCGGCCCATGGAAGCTGTGCCCTAACTTTAACTGCCCCGCCAAAGAAGAAGCGGCAAAGAAGAAGGCCGAAAAGGCCGCTGCTAAGAAGTCGGGGGCGGCCAAGAAAACCACTGCCAAGCGTAAAACCACGGCTAAAAAGAGCACTGCCAAAAAGACGGCGGCCAAGAAATAAATTCGCTCTTTTGAGTTGAAACGCCAAAGGCGCTCCAAGTATGGGGCGCCTTTCGTTTTGTGTGTGGCGCAGGCTGCGTTGCCATCGTATTAAGAGTAAGATGAATCCATACGTGCCCAAGGTGGCACGAACAAGCAAAAACCGTTCAGGAGGAACAATGAGCAAGGTCACTATCGTAGGTGCAGGCAACGTAGGCGCAACTGCTGCGCACATCATCGCATCCAAAGACTTGGCCGACGTCGTTTTGGTTGACGTCGCAGAGGGCCTGCCTCAGGGCAAGGCGCTCGACATGATGCATATGCGCTCGGTGGAAAAGTTCACCGTTAGCGTAACCGGCACCAACGATTACGCCGCAACCGCCAACTCCGATATTGTGGTTATCACCGCTGGTATTGCCCGCAAGCCTGGCATGACCCGCGAAGACCTTCTGGGCGTTAACTCCGGCATCATGTCTTCGGTAATCGAACAGGCAATGGCCGCTTCCCCCAACGCAATCTACATCTGCGTTACCAACCCGCTCGACGTTATGACCTACCTGGCCTTCAAGAAGTCGGGCTTGCCCGCTAACCGCCTTATGGGCATGGGCGGCGTTCTGGATTCTTCCCGCCTTTCCTATGCGGTATGCGAAAAGCTGGGTTGCGACCCTGCCGACGTTACCGCTTGGGCGCTGGGCGCTCACGGCGAAGGCATGGTGTGCTGGCCCCGCTTCACCACGGTGAAGGGCACCCCCATCACCGAGCTTCTGAATGAAGAGGAAATTGCCGAGGTTACCAAGCGCTGCACCAAGGGTGGTGCCGAGGTTGTTGCCTTCCTCAAAACCGGTTCTGCTTATTACGCACCTGGCGCCTCCATCGCCAAGATGGTAGAGGCCATCCTTACCGACTCCAAGGAAGTTCTGAGCGTGTGCGCTTATATCGACGGCGAGTACGGCCTGAACGACCTGTACATGAACATCCCTGTTCGCCTGGGCAAGAACGGCGTGGAAGAAATCGTTGAGTTCGACCTTACCGAGCAGGAAATGGCTGCGCTGCAGGAATCTGCTGCCAGCGTTAAGAAGGGCCTGGAAAACCTTCCCGAATAACTCGCATTTTTAAGGACGCACCTGTGAAAACGGTAACCCCTGAAAGCATTGAAGCGGCGCTTTTGCCGTTTATCCCGCAGCTGGCAACCCGCGTGCCCGATGATATTTTGTCGGGCCTGGTTGCTGCGCGCGAAATGGAAACCGGCCAGCGCGCCCGCGTTGTGCTGGATCAGCTGGTAAAGAACGCTTGCGTTGCTGCCGACGATTGCGTGCCCATTTGCCAAGACACTGGCACCGTATGGGTATGCCTGGAGGCTGGCCCCGATGTGCTGGTGCCCGGCAATGTGTTTAGCCGTGTAAATGCAGCGGTGGGCAAGGCCTACACCGATGCATGCCTGCGCAAATCGGTGGTAAAGGATGCTCTGTTCGACCGCGGCAACACGCAGGACAACACCCCCGCCTTCTGCGAGGTTCATTTTGTTGAAGAGCCGGGCGTATGCCGCCTGCATGTGATGCTTAAAGGTGGCGGCTCCGACAATGCCAGCCGCGTGGTAATGCTTACTCCTGGCGATGGCAAGCAGGGCGTTATCGACACGGTTTTGAAGTGTGTGCGCGAAAAGGCCGCCAACGCTTGCCCGCCTTTGGTTGTGGGCGTAGGCGTTGGCGCCACGTTCGACAAGGTGGGCGGCTTGGCCAAGCGTGCTCTTATGCGCCCCTTGGGCATGCCCAACCCCAACCCCGAAGCTGCAGCTTTCGAAGCCGAGCTTTTGTCCGCCATTAACGCTACCGGCATTGGCGCCGGTGCGCTGGGCGGCAACACCACCGCCTTGGGCGTGCGCGTTGCCACGGCACCGTGCCATATTGCCGCGCTGCCCGTTGCGGTTAACATGAGCTGTTCGGCTACGCGTCGCGGCACGGTGGATGTTCCCTTAACTGAGCTTGAAGGAGGGGAGTAACCATGGCGCAAGACCCTATTCGTGTTCAGCTTCCCTTAAAGCCTGAAGAGGCGCGCGAACTGCGTGCCGGCCAGGCATTGCTGCTCAGTGGGCCCATGTTTACCCTGCGCGATGCGGGGCATCAGCGCTTGCTGGAAGAAATGGGTGAAAGCACCCAGCTTCCTTATGGGCTTGAAGGCCAAACCATTTTTTATGCTGGCCCTACGCCTGCTGCGGCGGGTCGTCCGTTTGGCGCCATTGGCCCCACCACTGCTTCGCGTATGGACTTTGCAGCGCCGCGCCTGATGGATTGCGGCTTGGCTGCCACTATGGGCAAGGGCACTCGTTCCCAAGCGGTAAAGGACGCCTGCGTGCGTAACGGCGCAGTGTATTTTGTGGCCGTAGGCGGCGCTGCTGCGTATCTTGCGAAGTGCATAGAATCGTGCCAGACCTTGGCATATGATGAATTGGGCACCGAAGCGCTCAGGCGCATCGATGTGGTAGATTTCCCTGTCTTTGTGGGCATTGACGTGCTTGGCAACGACATTTACTCGATAGATCGGTAGGAACAGCTGTGGCACCTGCTCAGGAAAATAACGTAGGGCCGGGCATCTTCATCACCTTTGAAGGTGGCGATGGCGCCGGCAAAACCACTCACATCACCTTTTTAGCGCAATGCTTGCGCTCGATGGGTTACGAGGTTTTGTGCCTGCGCGAGCCCGGTGGCACTGCGGTAGGCGAGCAGCTGCGCTCCATCCTGCTCGACCCCGAAAATTCAAACCTGAGCGATCAGGCTGAGCTTCTTATGTATGAAGCCGCCCGTGCCCAAATCGTAAAAGAAACCATCATTCCGGCGCTTGCCCGTGGAGCGGTGGTCTTGCTCGATCGTTTCTACGATTCTACGGTTGCCTACCAGGCGTACGGCCGTGGGCTTTCGGTTGCCTTTGTGCACCAGGCAAACGCCTTTGCTTGCCAGGGTGTTCACCCGTGCCGCACTATCCTGCTTACCACCGAAGCCCCTGCTGAAGAAGGCCTTGAGCGCGCCACCCATCATGGCACAGCCGACCGCCTAGAGCAGGCCGGAGCCGATTTCCATTCGCGCGTGAACAGCGCTTTTGCGCGCATTGCCGCCGAAAATCCGCAGCGTATTCGCACGGTTTCCTCTGCTGGCGCCAAAGACGAAACGGCTCGTGCAATCTTTCATGAGTTGGCCGATGTGTTTGGTTGGGACGCAAGCTCGCCGGTATGGAAGGAAGGTTTCTTCGAGCCCATACTGGAGCGCAACACCGACGAAAAAGCCCAAATAAGCTTGGGTGAATAACGCTGTGGCCGATGTGTTTGACACGGTATTCGGCCAACCCAGGGTGCGTGAGTTCCTTCGCAGGAGCATCGCATCTGGGCGTGTGAGCCATGCCTATTTGCTTACCGGCCCTGCTGGCTCCAATAAAACCACTGCTGCCTATGCATTTGCTCAGGCCATTTTGTGCAGCAAGGGCGGTTGCGGCGAGTGCGACGACTGCAAGCGCGCTGCGCGACGCCATCATCCCGATATCCATTTCTGCGCGCCTGAAGGTGCCCAGGGTTACCTGGTTGAGCAGATTCGCGATATAGTCTCCGATGTTTCTTTGGCGCCCATTCGCGCTAAAGCCAAAGTGTATATTTTGGATCGCGTTGACCTTTTGGGAACCCAGGCTGCCAATGCCTTCCTTAAAACCTTGGAAGAGCCTATGCCCGGCGTTACCTTTATATTGCTGGGCCGCACCCGTGAAGGCGTGCTTCCCACTATTGTTTCGCGTTGCCAGGTGGTGCCTTTCAGGCACATTCCCGCAACCGAAGCCGCGGGTATTCTTTCGCAAACTGCAGGCGTAACGCCCGAAAAAGCCCGCATTGCCATCGAGGCATGCGATGGTTCCATCACCAAGGCCATTTCGTTTGCGAAGAGCACCGAGCGCGCCGAATTCCGCCAGCGTGTATTGGACGTGCTGGCTGGCCTTCGCCTGGCCGATGAGCGCGATGTGCTGGAATACGCTGCCGAGCTTATTGAACGCGCCAAGGCTCCGCTCGACAACGTACGCACCGAGCAAAGCGAAGAGCTGGCCGATTCGGCCGATTTCTTAACCAAGAGTGCCCTGCGGCAAATCGAGCTTCGCCATAAGCGCGCCCTTACCATGGCCACTCAGGCATCGCTCAAGCAAACCACTTCCATCATTCGCTCTTGGCTGCGCGATGTTTTGATGGTTGCAGAAGGCGCTCCCCAGCATGTGGTTAACGTTGATGCGCTGGATGCCATCAATGAAGCGGCCGCATGGTGCAGCCCCGAAGGAGTGTTGAGTGCATTGCGCGAAGCGTACCGAACCGACGAGGCTCTTAGTTATAATGTTTCTCCAGAAACGTGCCTAGACACGCTTCTTTTTTCGATAAGAGAGGTCCTACATGGTTCGGGTAACACCCATTAAGATGCAATCGGGAACCAAGGTTCTTTGGTTCGACCCGACCGATTTTGATATCAAAGCCAACCAGCATGTTGTGGTTAAAACCGAGCGCGGCACTGAATTTGGCACCGCCACGGCTGACATCATGGAAGTAAGCGATGAGCTTATTGAAACCCTGAAGTCGCCTTTGAAGCCCGTGCTGCGCTTAGCCACCGAAGAAGATGAAGCCAAGGCAGCCGATCTTGCCCAACGTGGCGAAGAGGCCCTGGTGGTATTCAAGGAAATGGCGGCCGAGACCAGCGAAGACATGCACCCGGTTTCGGTTGAGTTTTTGTTCGATGGCGATAAGGCCGTATTCAATTTCGAAGCAGAAGAGCGCGTTGATTTTCGCGACTTGGTGCGTCGTTTGGCAAGCCATTTCCATGTGCGCGTAGACATGCGCCAAATTGGCGTGCGCGATGCGGCGCGTATGGTAGGCGGCTTGGGCCATTGCGGCCAGGAGCTGTGCTGTGCTCGTATGGGCGGCGAATTTTCTCCCGTTTCCATTCGCATGGCCAAAGAGCAAAACCTTTCCCTTAACCCGCAAAAGATTTCGGGTTGCTGCGGACGCTTGATGTGCTGCTTGCGCTATGAGTACGAAACCTACAAGGAAGTAAATTCCCGCGCTCCCAAACACGGGGCAAAGATCGAAGTGCCCGAAGGGGTTGCCCGTGTGTCTGAAGTCAACGTTCCGCTTGAAACGGTTACGCTGCGCTTGGAAGACGGCAAGAGCATTAAAGTGCCCTTGGCGGAAATGAGCGTTAAGGGCGAAGGCAAGCGTCCCAATTGCGTTTCGGAAGAAGTATTTGAAAAATACGCTTCGCCCGATCCGCTCGAAGTGTTTAGCACTACCACCTTTGAGGCAACTTCCTTTACCGGCAACGACAAGGTTGCTACCGAAGAAAGCAAGCGCGCCCGCCGTACCGACGGCACTGAGGCTAAACCCTCTGGCCGCAAGCCCCGTCGCCGTCGTGGTGGCTCTGGCTCCGGATCTGGCTCTGGCTCCGCCAAGCAGGGCTCTTCCGAAAAGAAGAACGGCAATGGTCGCGGCAGCCAGAAGAAGAACGAAGGCTCTTCTACCTCTTCGCGCAAGCCCCGTCGCCGCAGCAACCAAAAGAAGGGCGCAGGCTCTTCACCTGATGAAAACAAGCAGCGCAACGAGCGCCGCTCCAACAACAACAACCAATCAAAGCGCCCTGGTCGCAATTCTTCCGGCGTGCGCAATGCGCCACGAAAGCAAGAGGGGAATGCTGGCGCCGCAAAGGGCAACGGCGAAGTAGCGCATCGCAAACCGCGCCGTCGTCGCCGCAAGCCAGAAGGGGAGTCTGGAAGCAATGCACAATAACGATGGTTACGCTCTTTTAACCGACCTGTATCAAATCACCATGGCTCAGGGCTATTGGTCGAGCGGCAAGCTTGAAGAAGAGGGTTGCTTTCATATCTTCTTCCGCGAAACGCCCTTTAAGGGCGGCTTTGCCATCGCCAGCGGCATGGACCATATTGCCCAGGTTATTGAGGAGTTTCAGTTCACCGACGAAAGCGTTGAGTACCTGGCTTCGGTAGATGCCCCTGGTGGCGGCAAGCTGTTTAAGCCGGAATTTTTGGAGTACCTGCGCAATCTGGAAATCACGGTAGACATCGATGCTGTGCGTGAAGGCACCGTGGTGTTCCCCAACGACCCGATTGTGCGCGTGGTTGGTCCTATTCTGCAGTGCCAGTTGCTTGAAACTCAGCTGCTTAACTGCATTAATTTTGAAACCTTGGCTGCAACTAAGGCGGCGCGCGTGTGCTTGGCTGCTCAAACGCCGGTAGCTGAATTTGGCCTGCGTCGTGCTCAGGGCGAAAGCGGCGGCATGCGTGCTAGCCGCGCCTGTATTGTGGGCGGCTGCGCTAGCACTTCTAACGTGCTTGCAGGCCGCGAGTTTGGCCTGCCCGTTTCGGGCACCCATGCTCACGCTTGGGTTATGGCCTTCGATAGCGAGCTTGAGGCGTTCCGCGCTTACGCCAAGGAATTCCCCACCAACTGCGTGCTTTTGGTAGACACCTACGACATTACCCAAGGCCTTAAAAATGCCATTACGGTTGGTTTGGAAATGAAGGCGCGCGGCGAGCATTTGGCTGGCATCCGCATCGACTCGGGCGACTTGGCCTGGCGTGCGCATCAGGCTCGCGAAATGCTAGATGAAGCCGGCCTTACCGATACCGGTGTGGTGCTTTCCAACGACCTGGACGAATACAGCATCAAGTCCATTCGCGACTCGGGCGCCAAGGTGGCTTCGTGGGGCGTGGGTACCAAGCTGGTAACCGCCTACGATCAGCCCGCGCTGGGCGGCGTGTACAAGCTTGCCGCAAAGCGCGTGGGCCACGATGGCAAATGGAGCCCATGCGTTAAGGTAACAGGCCAAAGCTCCAAGCAAACCGTGCCGGGCGTGCTGGATGTGCGCCGTTACTTCCACGAGTCGGGCAAGCTGGCAGGCGATATGGTGTTCGACACCACTTACCCTGTTTGTGGTGAGCGCATTATCGACCCGGTAGACGAGCTGCGCCAGAAAGACCTTTCTGGCAAGCGCTTCGAAACCTTGCTTGAGCCCTTGTGCCGTGCAGGCCAAGTGGTTCTTTCTGCCGAAGCGCGCGATGCCTTGGTGGCGCGTGATCGCTGCCGTGCGCAGCTTGAGCTTTTGGACGAAAGCCAGAAGCGCATTATCAATCCGCACTCCTATCCGGTTGGCCTGGAGCACTCGCTGTTCTATCGCCGCCGCGATCTGGTATCTCACTTGCTGGGCCTTTCTTAGGGTCAGCGCCCGCGTTAGCACTTTTATTCAGAAAGGGGGCCTTGCCGCATGATCAAGGTAGTCACCGATTCCGTGGCTTCGTTGCCTAAGAACATCGCTGAAGAAGAGGGTATTGAAGTGGTCACCCTCTATATCAACGAAGATGGCTATGAGCACGAAGATGCCAACATGGATTTGGACGATTTCTATTCTCGTATCTACGACATGGCCGACAATCCGCCTAAAAGCAGCCAGCCTTCGCAAAGTCATTTAGAAGAGCTGTTTGAGCGCATCGCCAAAGCGGGCGACGAGCTTTTGGGCGTGTTTATTTCTGCGGGCCTTTCCGGTGCATTCGATGGCGCTCTGCGTGCAGCACGCGCGGTTGAGGCCCGCAACATCAACTTCAAGTACTGCATGATCGATTCTTCTTCGTGTTGCTACGATGAAGCCTTTCCCGTGCTGGAGGGGGCTCGTGCGGTGCGCGAGGGCAAAAGCTTGAAGGAAGCCGCGCATGCCGTGCTTGAAGCCATTAAATGCACGCGCTTTTTGTTTACGCCCGAAAGCCTAACCTTCTTGCAGAAGGGTGGCCGCATTGGCGGCGCTGCCGCACTGGTGGGCAACTTGGTGCGTATTGCTCCGGTGCTTACCGTGGTAGACGGCTATGCCGATACGCATTCCAAGGTGCGTACGCGCAAAAAGGCCCTGCTAAAAATTCAGGAAATTCTGGAAGCCGATATCAAAGAAGGCGAAGGCCTGAAAGATTTGGTGGTTCACTATATTGGCGATAAAAAGCCGGCGCTTGAATGGGCGCGCGAGGTCTTTGAGCCTATGCTCAACCGTAAAGTGCTGGTAACTCCCGCAAGCCCAGTAATCGGTTTGCACGTGGGCCCTTCGGTGGGCATCAGCTACCAGTGCAACAAGCCGCTGTCCAACAAATTCAACGGCGACATCAACACCTTGGCCGTGGCCAACTAGGTAATACGACGCTTTTTAGAAAGGCATCTTAATGGAAACCAAATGCAACCTCATCATCGACTCTTGCTGCGACTTGCCGGCAGAAGTGGTAAACCGCGAAGGCGTGCGCCTTTTGCAGTTCCCTTACTACGACAACGAAGGCGAGTATTTCGACGATCTGTATGAAACGCGCACCCCGAAGGAATTCTTCGACAGCATGCGCGATGGCAACGAACCGCATACCGCCCAGCTGCCCATGCCTGCCATGCGCGAAGCTTTCGAATGGGCTGCCGAACAGGGTAAGCCCGCTGTGTTCCTGTGCTTTTCGAGTGGCCTTTCCGGCACGTTTGATACGGCTGCGCTGCTTCTTTCCCAGATGAAGGAAGAAAACCCTGAACTTGATATTCAGCTGGTAGACACCAAATTGGCATCGGTTGCCGAGGGCTTGTTTGTGTATGAGGCTATTAACCAGCGCGAAAAGGGCCTTACCGCAGACGAAATGGTTGCCTGGGCAAACGAGGCTCGCTACTTCCTTAACTGCCAGTTTATGGTGGAAGATTTGGAGGCGCTGCGCCGCGGTGGTCGCATTCCGGCTTCGGTGGCATTCGCGGGCTCCAAGCTTGACGTAAAGCCGCTGCTTTCCATCGATTTGGACGGTAAACTCACCCTTACCGGTGTGGCTCGCGGCCGTAAAAAGGGCCTGAAGGCCTTGGTTGAGTATTACCAGAAGAACAAGAGCGAAGATACCGCTGAGAGCAAAATCATTATCGCTAATGCCGATTGCCCTAAAGACGCAGAGCGCTTGGCTGGCCTTCTTTCCAAGGAAGACGACACGCTGATGTACTTGCAGTGCAGCATTGGCCCGGTTATCGGCAGCCATGTGGGCCCTGGCATGATTGCCTTGGTGTTCTGGGGCAAAGACGTTCGCCAAGAAATTTCGATGGCCGACCGTATTGCCAACAAGGTTCGCGGTAACAAGTAAGGGGGCTTACATGAGCGCAAGCAATTTGCTGTTCGCCTTCGCGGGCGACCCTAAGGTGGGCACCGGCGTAAGTGCGCTTCTGGAAGAAGGCGGCTTTTCTGCCACCGACCTTAGCAATGCCGATGTGGTGTTTACCTACTGCGCCAATACTTCGGTGCTAGAAGATTTGTACTACGACTCTGAAGGCCTGTTGCGTGGTACCAAAGAAGGCGCCATTTTGGTGGATTTGAGTCCTTCTACGCCCACGTTTGCCAAAGAACTTGATGCTGTGGCCTGCGTAAATGGGCATGTTGCCATCGATGCACCATTGGTTGTTGCCAACAAGGTGCACGAAGACGCCTTTGCAGAACGCTCAAACCTGGGCATTGTTGCCGGCAGCCGTGAAGATGCCGACTACAAAGCGGTAAAGCCGCTGCTCGATGCCATTGCGCATCGCGTTATGTGGATGGGCCGCGCAGGCGCAGGCCAAAAGGCCAAGGTTGCCCTTACCCTGCAAAGCGCCGCCACGTTGGTTGGTGTAGTGGAAGCGCAGGTTGCCCTTGATGCCATCGGTACCGATATTTCGGTTATGACCGAAGACGTTTTGGACTTCATGGGCGATATGAATGAGATTTCGCCCGCTCAGGAGGCTTTTGCACAGGCTTTGCTGGACGAAGAATATGATGGCGCCTACTGCATTGAAAACTTAATGGGCGAGTGCGCTGCTGCGCTGGCTTCCTTGGAAGACGATGAGCTCATTTTGCCGCAGGCCGAAGCATGCTATCGCCTTATGGAGCTTTTGGCTGTTGTGGGTGGTATCGACTACAGCCCTGCTGCGCTGAAGCTGGTATTTTCCGATGAAGAAACCAGCAAGCGCTACGGCCTTGATTGGAGCCGTGCCGATGATGCCTTCGGTGAAGGCTGTGGCTGCGGTTGCGAAGATGAGGGCCATGAGTGCGAATGCGGTCATGACCCGCATGAAGAGCACGAATGCTGCGGAAAGCATCATCACGGCTAAGCATGAGTGGCGCACCTGTAAATATCGCCAATGTTGAAGGGGAGCTTGAGGGCTCCCCTTATACGTGCTGTACGCTGTGCCCGCGCGAATGTAGGGTAAACCGCGTGGCTGGCAAACGCGGCGTGTGCGGCGCTGGCGCCGTGCTGCGCCTTGGGCGCGCTGCCCTTCATTGGTGGGAAGAGCCCTGCCTGGTGGGGGATCAGGGCAGTGGTGCCGTATTCTTTTCGCACTGCCCGCTGCAGTGTGTGTATTGCCAAAACAAGGAATTGGTTGCGGGCTCGGGCGTTGATGTGACGCAAGGGCAGTTTGTCCAAGCGGTGCTGCGTCTGCAGAACAACCAGAGCGCCGCCAACATCAACCTGGTTACACCCACGCACTACGCGCCTAGCATTGCGCAGGCGCTAAAGCCCTTGCGGGCATCGGGCCAGCTGCATATTCCCGTGGTATACAACACTTCTAGCTACGATTCGCTGCAAGCGCTGCGCCTTATGCGTGGTGTGGTGGATGTGTACTTGGCCGATTTCAAATATGCCAGCGCCACCGAATCGGGTCTGCTTTCCCGCGCGCCCACGTACCCCGAAGTAGCGCTTGCGGCCATTGATGAAATGCTTCGCCAGGTGCCTACCTGGGAAGAAGATGCCGAAGGTCTGCTGCAGCGTGGCGTGATAGTGCGTCATTTGGTATTGCCGGGCAGAGTGGAAGAGTCAAAGAAGGCGCTGCAAGTGCTGGCCAGACGCTATGGCAGCAAAGTGCGCCTGAGCATTATGAGTCAATATACGCCCTTAGCTGGTGGTTTGGAGCGCTATGGCCTGCAAGGCCGTGTGAGTGATGAAGAGTACGAAGAAGTGCTCGATTTTGCTGATTGGCTGGGCATAGAAGATTATTTCTGGCAGCAGGGTGATGCGGCCCAAGAAAGCTTCGTGCCCGAGTTCAACGGCGAAGGCGTGCTGTAGGGCGCGCAGTGCTTAGCGCGGCAGCCGCTGCGGTTTCAGCCTGTACGGTACAACAAAAACAGCCGTCCTTCGGGGCGGCTTTCTTTTTGCCCTGAAAGGAGGGCGTGCTGATCTACGGCGGCAACGTGGGCTTCGACTTCGGCGCGACGGAGCTAATCGAGTACGAAGCAGGAGGTTTCCATGGGCGGTAGAGGTGCAAGCAGCGCAACGGCCACGTCTAGCGGTATTTATTTGGGGAGCGAACCCTCAAAGATGAGCGACGGGCAGATCTTCAGCCGCATCAAGCGGCTGGATGATGAAATGGTCATACTAGGCGACACGATGTTTAGATATGGCACCGAAAGTGCTTCTTATCTCAACGGTGTGCCGGGGGCAAAAAAAGAAAATCACGAGAAGTATGTAAAAGCTCGTACGGAGTATCAAAAGCTTAGGTACGAACGTGACAGCTTGCTAATCGAGCAAGCTTCAAGAAGGCCAAAGGCTAAGGTCGATGATTCTCGCACGTTCGTGAACTCATTTGGCGAGGCTACTGATAGATACATCACGAGTGCTTCATATGAGAGAGCGCAGAGGGCAAACGAGAGGGAAATCCTGTCTAGAATGAAGGGGCTCAGGTAGTAAATGGGCGGGCGTGGAGCTTGGTCTGGGATTAGCGCTCGGTTGAGAAACTATCGGCGCGTTAAATTTCCCCGTCAAAAACTTAGCAACTACTTGCTGAACCCCACCAAGTCGCCAGCAAAGGCGAAATTCTTAAAGCAGCTCGGATACGGCATGAAGAACCATGCCCGCCTTGTTGAAGACATCAAAGAGGGCTTAAAATTCAATCGCGCCAGATATTCCGCTCCGAATAAGTTCGGTCGAGTTCATTTTCAAGTCAACGTGGAGCTGGGAATTTCGAAGAAGGCAAAGGTCGTTGTCGCGTTTGTTATGGACAAGGGCGACAAGGCCCCGCGACTAGAAACTATAAGACCGTATCACGGGAAACGAGACGACTTCTAATGTTTGAGCTTTACGACAGAGTTTTGGACACGGTCACATCGAAGCCTTGCTTCGTCGTCGACGTCGATGACCACGGCATCGAAGGCATTGTGTACGGCGTTGAATCGGAAGACCAAGAGGATTCACATTGGTTTAGATGGGCCGAGGAAGATGAGCTGGTTAAATTGCCAGAGCATAGCTAGAGCGACTAGTTCAGTATAAATTTGGGCTGTTGGCCGTCCTTCGGGGCGGCTTTCTTTATGTTCTGAAAGGAGGGCGTGCTGATCTACGGCGGCAACGTGGGCTTCGACTTCGGCGCG
>CAVFVF010000031.1:0-18312 GCA_963625925.1 Eggerthellaceae bacterium
GCTGGACATTGGCTGCGGGCCGGGGTTCTTTTCCATCGTCTTGGCCGAGCTGGGTTACAGCGTTGCCGCAGTTGACTACACCGAAGGAATGCTTGAGCAGGCTAAACGAAACGCCCAGAATGCAGGAGTTAACGTAAAATTCCAGCGCATGGATGCCGAAAACCTAACCTTTGCCGATGCCCAATTTGATGCGGTGGTTTCTCGCAACCTTACCTGGAACCTGCCCCACCCGTGCGTTGCCTACAAGGAGTGGACGCGCGTTATAAAACCAGGCGGAATGCTGCTTAACTACGATGCCAACTGGTACGGCTACCTGTACCACGACAACCTTCGCGAAGGCTATGATGCCGACCGCGCAAATACCGCCAAGGCAGGTTGCAACGATAGGTATCTGCACACCGACATAGACGCTATGGAAGAACTAGCCGAACAAGTTCCCTTAAGCGCCAAATATCGCCCCGCATGGGACCAGCAGCTGCTAAGCGAGCTGGGCATGCAGGTTTCGCTAGATTTGCGCGTGAGCGACCGGGTTTGGTCGGACGAAGAGCTGGTAAACCAAGCTTCCACTCCCCTGTTTGGCATTTGCGCATTGAAGCAGTAACAGATTGTCCGGCGTTTGCTGGGGCCGAGTGCGCGAAGAGTTGTAAAGGCCCAGCGCTTTTCTCAAAATCACTTAAGTGCGCAGCCCCTGGTACTTGAGCATCGATGAAGGGATTGCTCGAACCATGCGTCAAGCCATTTTCGCTGCGCACCTACTTCTTATAAATTGATTTTGAAAAAAGCGCGTCTTGGGGCCGCCCGACTCTGAGCACACTCAGCCCCAGTAAACGCTCCGACAAAGAAAATGCCCCGCACAAGTGCGAGGCATTTCTAATAGTTGCTTTGCAATTATCTTGCACTAAGCAAGCGGCGCTACCCTTACGGCACACACCTTGTATTCAGGAGTGCTGCAAATACGATCCAAACCATCGCTGGTAAGCCAGTTGGCATTGCCATCCTGGAAGTGGAACGGCATCCAAGTTTGGCCAACGTTAGTCTTATCGGACACGCGTGCGGTAGATTCGATACAACCGCGGCGGCTTTCTACCTGAACCTTCTGCCCGTTTTCAATACCCAGCGCTTCGGCATCAACAGTGTTGATTTCGATAAACGAGCTGCCTTCGATGATATTCAGGCCTTCGGTTTTATCGGTCATAGCCGTTGCGTTGTAGTGGTACAGAATGCGACCCGTAGTGAGCATGAGCGGGTATTCCTCATCAGGCAACTCGGCGGCAGGAATGTAATCCGCCAGCGAGTAAATGCCCAAACCACGGCTGAACTTTCCAACATGCATGATGGGCGTACCCGGATGATCCTTTGAAGTGCAGGGCCAGCTCAAGCCGTTGCCTGCAACCTCAGCAGAATCCAAACGCTCATGGCTAATGCCATGGAAGCTGGGTGTAAGCTCAGCAATCTCGTCCATAATCTGAGCGGCGGTAAGCCTGGGCTGTTCGTAGCCCATACGGTTCATGATGTCCGTGAAAATATCGGTATCCAAACGCGTGCCGGGGATGGTAACGGCCGTGCGGATGCGCTGCACGCGGCGCTCGGTGTTGCTAAAGGTGCCTTCCTTTTCGGCATAGCTGCGACCAGGAAGCACAACATCGGCGTACTTGGCGGTTTCGGTAAGGAACAAATCGTCCACTACCAAGAAGTCCAAGCTTTCTAGCGCCTTGATTACGTGATGCGTATCGGGGTCGGTACGAACAGGGTCTTCGCCAAAGATGAACAAGCCCTTGATGTCGCCTGAAATCATCTTGGGGAAGCACTCGGTAGCATACGTACCCTTCCACTTGGGAATTTCAACGCCCCAATGCTTTTCGAAGCGCTCCATTACCTCGGTGTTTGCCAGTTTCTGGTAACCCGGGAAATCGGCTGGGGTTGCACCCATGTCGCATGCGCCCTGAACATTGTTCTGGCCGCGAATGGGGTTTACGCCGGTGCCGGGGCGGCCAAAGTTGCCGGTAATCATAGCCAAGTTGGAAAGAGACATAACGCCTTCGGTACCGCTAGTGTGCTCGGTAACGCCCAGGCAGTATACAATTGCGGCCGCGTTGGCGCTGCCGTAAATACGTGCGGCGGTTACCAGGTCGTCTGCATCAATGCCGCAGATATCGGCAACGTATTCCGGCGTGTACTTTTCAACCATGGCCTTGAAGTCTTCAAAGCCCTCGGAGCGCGTATTGATGAATTCTTCGTCGATAAAGCCTTCATGAATAAGAACGCGGGCAATACCGTTGCTAAAGGCAACGTTGGTACCGGGCGTGAGCTTCAGGTGCACATCGGCCAGCTTGGTAAGGCCGATATTGCGCGGGTCGACAACAATGAGCTTAGTGCCGTTTTCAACCGCCTTGCGAATCTGCATGCCAATAACCGGATGAGCTTCTTCGGGGTTAGAACCAACCAGCATGATTACCTCTGCGTTTTGCGCAATGTCGGTAATGGGGTTGGTCATAGCACCGCTGCCCAGTGTTTGGGCAAGGCCGGCAACCGAAGGACCATGGCATACACGAGCGCAGTTGTCTACGTTGTTGGTTTTGAATACCGTGCGCGCCATCTTTTGAAGCATGTAAATGTCTTCGTTGGCAGAACGGGCGCAGGCAAATGCAGCAAGAGCTTCGCCACCGAATTCATCGCGCAGGGCACCCATCTTGGAAGCTACCAAATCGAGCGCTTCGTCCCAAGTGGCAGGTTCGAGCTGACCAGACTGCGCATTGCGAATAAGCGGCGTGGTTAGACGCTCAGAAGAATGAACAAAGTCAAAAGAGCCGCTGCGACCCTTTACGCACAGAAGGCCATGGTTGCTAGGGCCATCGGCCGCTTCAGTGTCGACAATTTTGCCATCCTTCACTACCAGGTAGTACTGGCAGCCAGTGGCGCAATGCGGGCAGGTGGTGAGTACACGCTCAACTTCCCATTCACGATACTCGGCGCGGCGCTTCATGGTAAGGGCGCCCGTTGGGCATGCCTGAGCGCAGTTGCCGCAGCTTTCGCAATCGGTAGAGCGCCAATTAGGGCCAAACGGAGCTTCGATAGAAGTACGCAAACCGCGCTTTGCCGCATGCAAGGTATGGTTGCCCGCAGCATCGTTGCAGGCACCTACGCAGCGCTGGCAGCGAATGCATAAGTTAGCGTCAAACTGGATAAAAGGATTGGAGTCAAACACCGGCTTGCGGCCCTTGGGGGCATCAAACGAGGGATGCACCACGCCCAGCTCACGAGCAGTAGCCTGAAGCTGGCAGGCACCGTTTTTATTGCAGCTGAAACAGAAGTTGGTGGAGTCCAGGCCATGGTCGGAAATGATAAGGTCCATGGCCATGCGGCGGTACTTTTCCACGCGCTCGGAATTGGTGGTAACCACCATACCGGGCTGCACAGGAGTGGCGCACGAAGGAACAGGAGCATCCTGGCCTTCAACGTCGACCACGCACACGCGGCACGAAGCGATGGCGCTGCGCTCCTTCAGGTAGCACAGCGTAGGAATGTGAATACCGGCCTGCTTGGCGGCATCAAGAATGGTAGAACCCGCGCTTACGCTAACCTGCACGCCATCGATAGTAAGTTCTACGAGCTGGGTGGCCACAGCAGCAGTGGCATTTGCATTCTGGTTAGACATACTGGATCCTCCCTCCTACTTGAGCGCCTGCGCCGAAATGATCACAACGCAAGCAACGGCCGCATTCTTGCTGAGCTTCTTCCAGGCTCATAGAGCACTCAACATGCTCAAAGTCGGTCTTGCGCTCGCCTGCAGGGCGCTCTGCAATTTCAACGCGACCCTTAGGCGTGCGATCGTTTTGTTTGGGCAAGGGAGCTTCCACGCCGCAGTTGAGCGTGTGATGGTAGCCCAGGAATTCATCGATGTTGCGCGCTGCAACCTTGCCGGCCCCAATTGCGCGAATAACGGTGGAAGGGCCGGTTTGACAGTCGCCGCCAACATAAACGCCCGGCAGATTGGGCGATTCAAGCTGGCCGTTGGCAACAAACTTGCCCCATTCGGTTTCCATGCCAAAGGCCGCGAAGGGCTCAGAGACAATGTCTTGGCCAACAGCGATAAGGATCACGTCGGCGGGGATGCGGCGCTCGGGCTTGTTTGCCTTTACCGGCGAAGGACGACCGCCCTTAACAGGGCCGATCATCTGCGGCTGGGTGATAAGCGCCGTGCAGTGGCCAGCTTCGTTAACCTCTACGCTTGCAGGGGCTTCTAGAATGGCCATTTCGACACCTTCGGCGATAGCCGATTCTACCTCTTCGGCGAGTGCAGTCATATCGGCCTGGCGGCGACGATAGGCCACCGTAACCGAAGCAGCTCCTGCACGCACTGAAGTACGGGCGCAGTCCATAGCAACGTTGCCGCCGCCAACAACCACCACGTTTTTGCCGGTGAAATCGGGATACTGTTCATCGCCAATATTGCCCAGCAGCTCAACTGCGCTGAAGACGCCATCGGCATCGGAATTATCCAAGCGAAGCGTTTTGCCTGTATGAGCACCAATGGCAACGTAGGTTGCGTCGTACTCTTCGCTGATGGCGCGCATGGCAGCTTCATCAACATAGGTGTTGTACTTAACTTCGATATTGCCTACCGAAAGAATGGCGTTGATGTCTTCGTCCAAGCGCTGACGCGGGAAGCGATAAGCCGGAATGCCGTAGCGCATCATGCCGCCCATGGCACGGTGCATTTCGAAGATGGTTACCTTATGCCCCATAAGAGCCAGGAAGTAAGCGCAGGTAAGGCCAGAAGGGCCACCGCCAATGACGGCAATTTTACGACCCGTATCGGGCATACGCTCAGGCACGGCAACTTTGTTTGCCGCTACGTTATCAACCGCGAACTTCTTCAAACCGCGAATGTTAAGCGGCGCATCGATAAGGATTCGACGGCAGCGCTTTTCGCACGGATGCTCGCACACAAGAGCGCAAGCCGTAGGGAACGGATTGTCTTTGCGGATCATTTGGATGGCGCCGGAATAATCCCCTTCACCAACCATGGCAATGTAGGCAGGAACGTTTACATGTGCCGGGCACATGGTTTCGCAAGGTACGCTCTGGCCCATGCCAGCAGTGCAACCATGCTTGGTAACGTGCTCCTCGATTTCTGCCGCGAAAGTATCCATGGCATCCAGTACTGCCTGGCCGGCTTCATAGCCGATTGCACAATCGGATGTATCGCGAACCATTTCGGCCAGCATGCGCATGGTTTCAACGGATTCGGCCGATGCCTTGCATTCAGCCAAGTTGCGCATCATAGCCGCAAGCTTGGGCAAGCCATCGCGGCAAGGTACGCATTTACCGCAAGTTTGCAAAGCTCCCGCCTCAAGCAAAGAAGCCTGAGTTGCCAGCGGGCATTGCCCGGGCGGCGTAGCTTCGATACGACGCTCAAAACGCGTCACGAATGAATCGATCTTGGCATCGGTTGCCGGTCGATCCTTAACAGACAGAGTGGCCAAAGCCCTTCCCTCCTTGGTTGCGCACTTTGCCCCTGCTTGCAGCCTGCAAGCAAAAACCAGCGCAACTCCTTGTTTGTCCTTTGCCCAAAAGGGCCTTCTACAAAAGAAAAACTGCCCTCGGGCTGAAGGCAGATTTACTGCGACAAAATTATATTTTGAAGCTGATTTTTACGCCACGGGCGGTATAGCTATATCGGTAAACGGAACGGTTTCTGTACAAATTATCCGCATTTGAATTGATTTATCTATCTTTTACGAGAAGAATTTGCTCTATGTGAAACATAGTGGAAACAATCCATCTGCGCCAGCTATACTCCCTAGCTTTCAGGGTAGTAGGTGGTAACCGTCGCATTTTCTTCGATATAGGCACGCAGCTTTTCCAGGTAACGCTGTGCCAAAGGAGAAAACGGGCGCTGGGCATGATACAGATAGCCAACCGTCATTGTTTCGTCCACTTCCAAGGGAATTGCGCAAATGTCTTGGCCCATTTCGCCGGAAAGCACACCCGTCGAAAGCGTGTAACCGTTATGCCGGTTGAGCAAAATGGTAAGTGTGCCGCGGTCGTAATACGTGATGTTCTGCGCATGCGGCAAGTGCGAAAGCGGCTCTTCGCTAAAGAAGAACGAATTATTGCTGCCCTGCTCAAATGAATAACGTGGATAATCCTTCAAATCCTCGGGCTTTAGGCTTTTGCGCCCTGCCAAGGGGTGATTGACGCCAACAAACACATGGGGGCGCGCCTCAAACAACGGCGTGAAAGTAAGGCCCGCATCATTAAACGCTTTGGTAAGCACCTTGCGGTTGAATTCCGAAATGTACAAAACGCCAATTTCGCTGCGGAATTCCTTAACGTCTTCGATCACCTCGGCCGTGCGGGTTTCGCGCAGGCTGAAGTTGTATTCCTCTTCGTCGTACTCTTCGGCCAGATCAACAAAGGCATGCACACAAAAGGCGTAGTGCTGGGAAGAAATGCACAAGCGACCAGTGGCGGTATTGCCTGCGTTGGAATAACGTGCCTCAAACAAATCGAACTGCTGCAGAATCTGGCGAGCATAGCCGATAAATTCGGTGCCTTCGTTAGTGAGCGTGATACCGCGATTGGTGCGGTTGAAGATAGTGATACCCAGCTCTTGCTCGGTGTCTTTAATGGTGGTGGAAAGCGTAGGCTGCGAAACATACAGCTGCTGGCTAGCGGCGTTAATAGAACCGCATTCTGCAACTTCGATGATGTAGCGCAACTGCTGCAAAGAAATATTGGTGTGCATGCTTCCCCGTTTCAAACTTGTAAGCCGCTGCGAAATAGCCGCAGGGCAAATAACGTTTGCGCAGTTCCGTATGAATAGCGCACACAGAAGCATACGCTAAATTCGCAGCACTTTTGCAAACAGGAAATAAAAAGCCTGGAAGTTGACACCTTCCAGGCTGAAAAATGTGGTGGGCGATACTGGGATCGAACCAGTGACCTCCACCGTGTCAAGGTGGCGCTCTCCCCCTGAGCTAACCGCCCGAAGCGCTGATCGCTTCAGCGAGGGTTTATATTACCAGAACAGCTAAACCCGTCAACACGGTATTCACAGCTGCGGATAATTTAGCCCGCACAAATGCCGGTGGGCAAAAGCCGCATAGATGCTGATGGGCAAAAGGCGCGATAAACAGCCGGGCACTACCTCTGCTGAGCCAGGTATTCCTTCAAAGCGTCTACGAAGGCATCAACGTCGGCCTGGGTGGTGTCCCATCCAAAGCTAACGCGCAAGGTGCGCTTGCCCAAAACAAGCGGGATACCCGCAGCCTGCAACGAAAGTTGATGCTTGGGACGCCAGGTGCCGTCGGGCACGGTATTGACGTTTTCAACGCAGGCAGAAGCGCGCGATAGGTATATTCCACGTTTGCTCAACCACAGCAAAGCCTGCTGGTTGCGCAGCCCGGGGATGCTGAAGTTGAACAGGCACGGGCTGCCATCTTCGCGCGAATTCACCACCGTATCGGGAATTTCTGAAACCATACGATTGCGCAGGTGGTTCCACAAAGCACGCTCACGTGCTTCATCGGCCTGTCTATTGGCAAACGCAAGACGCACCGCTTCGGCAAAACCTGCTGCCAAGTACACCGCTTCGGTGCCCGAACGCAAGCCGCGTTCCTGCCCACCGCCAAATGCGTTGGTAAACATGTGCGTGCCCTGTTTAACGTACAGGGCGCCTATCCCCTTTGGGCCGCCGATCTTATGGGCAGAAAGCGAGGCCAAATCAACGCCCCACTCGCGCACCGGCAGGTCGATCTTGCCAAATGCCTGTACCGCATCGGTGTGCACCAAAGCATCTGCAGCATACTTGTTGCGCATCTGGCAAATTTCGCCAATGGGCATACGATAGCCCAGCTCGTTTTGAACAGACATTACCGTTACCAGCGATGTGGGCTCCTGAATAAAACGTTCAAAGCCTTCCATGTCGAAATTGCCATGAACCGCTTCGATGTAAGTTGCTTTAACGTCGCCTTCGCGTTTAAGCCCACGCACCGATCGAGTAACAGAAGGATGCTCCAAGGCGGAAGTGATAATGCGTCCGCGCCCCAGCCCCTTGGCCAAAACAGAGCCGCGTATTGCAAGGTTGTTTGATTCGGTGCCGCCTGAAGTAAAGAACACTTCGCAGGGCTCTACGCCCAAAGCTTGCGCAATGGTGGCACGGCTTTCTTCCAGCACCTTTTTGGCACGCTTGCCCAGTGCATGAACAGAGCTCGCATTGCCGTAGTTTTGGGCCAGCTCGCGCGCCATAACCTGCACCACTTCTGGACGTGGCTTGGTAGTAGCTGCATTGTCCAAGTAGATTTCACGCTGACAAGCCATCGGCTCCCCTGCCGAGGCGTTGTCGCAACTTGCGCAGCCGCCAGAAACAGCACCGCCGTTAGCGGTGACTTCAATTCCCTCGTAAAGATCCCCGTGAGCGGCGCTCACAGCGTACCTGCCTTTCGAGCCTCTTCGATCTCGGCCAAAGCCTCCGGCGGAGTATGGGCACACGTACCATCGCCGCGCTTTACCACTTCAATAGCATCGCCCTGTTTAACCGTGCCGCCTTCAAGCACCACGCCAAAAATGCCTTCGCGCGGGAAGATGCAATCACCCGCCAGATGATAAATGGCACAGCGCGTATGGCAAACCTTGCCAATCTGGCTGATTTCAACCAGCACATTGCTGCCCAAGCGCAGCTGAGTGCCCAAGGGCAAGTCCAAAAGATCAATGCCTTCGGTGGTGAAGTTTTCGGCAAAGGCACCAGGGCCAACCTCTAGACCCATCGCACGTGCTTTGGCAATAGACTCTTCAGCCAAAAAAGAAACCTGCCTATGCCATTTGCCGGCATGGGCATCGTTTTCAAGGCCTTCATCCACAAGCACTACCTGCGGTTCGGCGCCCACAGGTTGCTTTTGCGTGCCTTTGCGCTTGGATATGTTGATAGAAGTGATGGTAGCCATGGCTTCCTCTTCCTATTCATGCTTTGCGATGGTAAATAATAGCGCCGTAGTTGCATTTGCCCGCTCTGGTAAACACGCGCGGCAAACGGAATCGGGCAGCGGTCAATGGAGGCAAAAATCCCCCTGAGCATACAGAGCTCTATCCTTGCAAAAGAATAACTAACGATAAAATTTTGGCTGGTCTACTTCCAAATTAAGCTGCGCTTGGATACCGCCAAGCGTTGCCGCGGTGAGCTTAGCCAGCGAACGGTAGAACACATGCTGAGATTGCTCTTCAACAATGGCCAAAAAGTGACCCGCCCAGGTAAGCAAATGATGCTGCAAAAAATCGCATAAAGCTTCAGGCTTGTACTGTGCAATCCACGCCATCAGGCCAAGCATGGTGCCAATATGATCTTCTGGTTCGTCGCTTTGATTGCGAGCCACCGAAATCCCCTGATGACGGAGCCATTCTTTTAGAGCGATGGTGCTTTCACCAAACACTACCATGTCGCTATCGGTATACACCGAGCCCCAAGGTGGCGCCACTTTAGCCTGCGGGCCCACAAACAGCCGGCGGTATTCATCGTATAGCTCAGGCGCCTGCAGGCCGCCTGCCAAACCAAGCTGCATGCCTTGCAGGCATTCCTGTGCCAGCGCATCGCCAACAAAAGGCCAGGCCTGCCCTGCGGCTTGGGCATCCAAGTCGCAAATGGCCTGCGCCGTAGGCTCCAGCTGGGCGCTTGCCAACTTTGGGTCGTGGTTGAAAAAAGGCGCAAGCGTAGCGCCGGTAAACGAAATGCCCGCAAGCGTTTCTTCGTCAAGCTCACAAGTTTGCATAACTTGCCCCCTCTATACAAGAAAACGGCGGGAAGGGCGCGCCCCTCCCGCCGAGAAACATGCACTTACAGACCAATGCCTATCTGCATGCCATAGAACACGAGTCGTGCCAAGAATACCGCAATAGCCACCAGCACTACGCCAACAATAAGAAGCGTCGAGCTAGGCATAAGCTTCACGCAGAAGAAGCCCAGGCCAAATACGATAACCGAAAGCACGATGAACAGCACAAACGCCCAAACAAGCGAACCGGTGTTAGCGCCAACGTTAACAACCGCACTCGTAGCCGTAGCGCCAATGGCAAACAGGCCGATAACGCCCACAAGCGCCACCACAAAGCCCGCAGCCAGCACAGCGAAGAACCAGCCTTCGCCCTTGCCGGAAAGTGCATCGTCGGCACAGCCTGCAAGCTGCAATACCAGCAAGCCCAAAACGCTGCCACCAAACAGGGTGAAGCCCACAATGGAAATGGGCGTAAATGCGTTGTTCCAGGTAGGAATAGTGTCAATAAGGTACGCACCGCCAACAGCCACAGCGAACACAAGAGCCAGCACTGCCAACACAATGCTCATACCCTTACGAACTCCGTAGCTCATCTTGCCGGTAAGTGCCCAAATCCAATAAACAGCTGCAACCACCATAAACACGCCAAAAGCCAAGATTTCATTCGCCATGGGCGAAGCGAAAAGCGTATTGGCAACGTTGATCGCATTCATGGGCTGCGTAAGGTGGGCAAACGAAGCTACCAACCCTACAAAGGCAAACAGCAGCGGAATAATGGTGAGCTTATCCAGAACCTTGAGCTTTGCCTCTTCAAACGTAGCATTGGCAAATGCCAAGGCCAGGGCGATAAAGGCGCCTGCGCCAATAGGCGCCAGCGTGGTAAACACCGCCAAAGGAATTTCATGCAATGCCTGTTCCATGATTTATGCCACCTCCTTGGGGTTACCAACGTGGCCAGTGGTATCGCCAGGCTCCTTAGCCGCTTTACTTGCCTTGATAAGCACATGCGGATCGGTGATGTCGGGGCTGGGCATAGGAGCGATGCCGCGAACAGCGCCAGGGTGCTCCTTTTCCAACTTGGAAAATTCACCAAATTCGATTGCGCGAAGCGGGCAGGCGCCAACGCAAATGGGGTCAAGCCCTTGCGCCACGCGGCTTGCGCAACCGTCGCACTTCACCGAATGACCAACCGCACGATCGACCGTAGGGGCGCCATATGGGCAAGACATGGCGCAATAGCCGCAGCCAATGCACTTGCTTGCATCCACAGAAACCAAGCCGGTAGTTGAATCTTTATGCATAGCACCAGTGGGGCAATTAGCCACGCACTTGGGGTTTTCGCAATGCTGGCAAGAAATGGAAAGGTGATACACCCACGAATCGCACGAGTACGTGCCGTTCGCTTCTTCAGTCCACGAACCGCCTTCGTAGTCGTATACCTTGCGGTAGCACGTTTCCAAATTCAAATCGTTGTAATCCTTGCACGCCATCATGCAGGTTTTACAGCCAGTGCAGCGAGAATTATCGAAGAAGAATCCATACTGAGTCATGACGCACCTCCTATGCCTTCTTCACTTCGACGATGATGGAATTTGCCGCGCCATTGCCATGAGCAAGCGGGCTTGGGCGGTAGGTGGTAAGCGTGTTGATGCACGCACCTTCGTCTACCTTATTTCCATACATTTCCGCCTTATGCCAGTGGCCTTGCGGCATAGCAACCATGCTGGGAACAATGCGCGAGGTTACATGCGCTTCGATGCGCACCTCGCCTGCCGGGCTCTTTACGCTTACCGTATCGCCGTCTTCAATACCACGCGGCTTAGCGTCGATGGGGTTGATCCAAAGACGATGACGGTTGAACTGGTCGAGCTCTTCGATAAAACCAAAGCTGGAGTGCGTACGGGCCTTATCGTGCCAACCGGAGCAGTACAGCGGGAATTCGCTGGTAACCGAACCGTAGCCTTCAATGCCCGGGTCGAACGCCGGAATAGGGCAAATCTCTTCGCCTTCCTTGAGCTTGCGCTCTGCGGCAATGTTGGCCAGGGCTTCGGAATAGATTTCGATCTTGCCCGTGGGCGTGTTGATGGGGTTTGCAGCCGGATCCTTAACGAAGTCTTCGAATGCAATAGAGCTGTCGTGACGACGCTTGTAAACGCCCTGCTCTTTGATTTGCTCCCACGAAGGCATCAGCGGGTCGGCTGCGGCGCCGGCCTTATACAGCTTTTCGGTCCATTCGTCTTGGGTAAGCCCCGAAGTGAACTTTTCCTTAACGCCTAGCTTGTCGGCGATTTCGGCGTTCACATCATACGAAGGACGGCACTCAAACGGAGGCTCTTGTGCCGGGCCGCCAACAGTAACGCCTACGTAGTATTCCGAATAGCCCTGAGTAGACATGTTCAGCTGCTCGGAGCGCATAGCATCGGGCAGAAGGATATCGGCATAGCGGGCCGTGTCGGTCATAACCGTGTCCCATACCAAGATGAACTCGCACTTGGATTCGTCGGATAAGATTTCATGCACCTTGTTGATGTCGGAATGCTGGTTGGTAAGGCAGTTGCCAGCGTAGTTCCACAGGAACTTGATGTTGCTGGGCAAGCCATTGGGTGCCCCAACAATAGCGTCGGTTTCAGGACGCATTTCGGTGCCATGGTCAACGGCGTTGAGCCATTCATAGGTAGAAATGGTTGCGCCCGATGCCTTAAGTTCCCAATCCTTGTCCTTGGAAGGAATGCTACCTACCAAGTAATCCACAGGTTCAGCCTCGCGCATGCCGGTGTTGGTACCGGGCTTGCCAATTTGGCCGGTAAGCAGCGGCAGCATGCATACAGCGCGGGTTGCGCTTTCACCATTGCTATGGCGCTGCAGGCCCCAGCCCTGAACCACAAACATGGTTTCGGCTTCAGCGATTTCTTTGGCCAGCGAACGAATGCGCTCTGCGGGGATGAGCGTGATGGTTGCTGCCCATTCAGGCGTTTTTTCTACCTTGTCGTAGCCCAGGCCCATGATGTAGTCCTTGTACGACTTGTTTTGGCCCTTTGCAGACTCGGGCATGGTCTCTTCGTCGTAGCCCACGCAACACTTATGCAAAAACTCCAGGTCTACCTGGTCGTTAACGATAAGCTCGTGCGCGATTGCAGCTACCAGCGCCGCATCGGTACCGGTGCGGATGGGAAGCCATTCATCGGTGCTGCCCGATGCAGTTTCGTTCAGGCGGTAGTCGATATGAATGATCTTGGCGCCCGCTTCGCGAACCTTATTGAAGTCCCACACCATGTTGGCACCGCCCATGCGGTTTTCGGCTGGGCTGTTGCCGAACATCAGCACCAAGTCGGCCTTTTCGGCCTGGTCCATAGAAGACGCGTGAACATTCTCGTAAGGAATGCTGCCTTCAATGCCCATCTCTGCCGGGTCGTTGGTTTCAACACCACCCAACATGTAGGGCATAACGTATTGATGCATACCGGTGGAATAGTCGCCATATGCACCAAGGTATCCGCCCAAAGCATTGAGCAGGCGCGGATGGTTTTTGCCGGTTGCAGAGTACATGCCCGTTGCGTAGGGAACGTATACGGCGTCGTTGCCGTAGGTTTCAATGGTGTACTTCAGCTTGTCGGCGATGGTTTGAATAGCCTCGTCCCAGCTAATGCGCTCGAACTTGCCCTCGCCACGCTTGCCCACACGCTTCATTGGATACTGCAAGCGATCGGGATGGTTCAACCACTTGCGCATGCTGCGGCCACGCAAGCAGGCGCGAGCCTGAAAATCGGCTTCGCCGTTGTCGTCTGTTTCCATGTATTGGATCTTGCCGTCTTTAACGTGCCACTTGAACACGCACCTGCCGCCACAGTTAACGTTGCACTGGCTCCACACCACTTTATCGGGAGTGTCGGCCGCAGCCTGCTCCACTTCCCCAAAAGCGGATTCAGATGCAGCAAGAGCACCACTGGCAGCAGCCAGAGCACCCAAGGCACCTGTAGCCTTAACGAACGTACGGCGGGTGAAATTTGGCGTCATTTCGCTCATGACGTCCCCCTAACCCCTATGTTTCGCAAACACGCTTAAGATCCCCACTGCGCGTTTGCCTTGCTTTGTCTAAGCGGGCAAAACCATGCGGGCTAGCATGGGTCAGAATGCCTCGCTTCTTTATCAGCTTAGTGAATAATTCGGTATAAACGGCGGCAATTTACGTACGAACGCTCCAATCTTTATTCTATTTTTAGAATAAATCGCTTCATTGCTATTCAACCGAACGCCATCTGTCGAATAAGCGCATGTGAGGGGCCAAAGTGCCCTAAACTTAAGTTCTGCAAAGCTAGTCTCAACGAAAAATTTAGGTACGCAGATGATCTACGAACCCACCGCACATACACCGCGCAGGCCCAGCCCTGCTGTGCTGTTTGTGGGCCGCCAAAACTCTGGCAAAACCACCCTGCTCGAAAAGGTCATTGCCTGCCTAACGCAGCGCGGTTTGAGCATTGCCACGCTAAAGCATCACGGTCACCCCAACTTCGAAATCGATGTTCCGGGAAAAGATTCATGGCGGCATCGCCAGGCAGGCGCACAAAGCACCTTCGTTCTTTCCGAAGGGCGCATGGCGCTCACCCGCAACCTCGAAGAAGAAATGAGCTGCTTTGACGCCTTGCAGCTTATGACCGGCTACGACTTGGTTTTGGTTGAGGGCTTTCGCGGAGTAGGCTTGCCTGCCTTGGAATTATTTCGCGAAGGCAACCCGAAAGACGAAGCCGCCGCAAACGCAATGCTTGCACGCTTGGAGGCTGCAGCAAATGAAGCTGAGCCGAATAAGGCAATAGATCAAGGTTCAGAAAAGCGCGCCTGCGCCGAAGCGCAACGAGGCAGCACCAATGCGCAACAAGCTGGTAGCGTTGCAGGGCCCGCTTCGCGCAACGGGCAAAGCCCCGACGCGCCCGAGCTTCCCGTAGCTCTTGTTACCAATATGCCCAGGTTGGCAAACGCAGCACACGCTGCAAATGTTCCCGTTTTCGGATTTGAAGACATTGAGCCCATCTGCGACTTTGTGCAAAAGCGCTACGCGCGTGCGCCGCTCACCATTGCCATCCAGGCCGGTGGCGAATCCAAGCGCATGGGGCACTCCAAGGCCCGCACCCCGTTTTTAGGGCGGCCTCTTATCGAGCATATGCTTGATGTGGTGGGCAACTTTGCCGATGAGCTCATAGTTACCACCAACGAAGCCGACAAGCTTGCCTACTTGCAAGAAATGTATCCGGGGCTGCGCTTAGCAGCTGACATCGTGCCCGAACGCGGTGCGCTGCCAGGCCTTCTAACCGCCCTCAACGCCAGTTCAAACGACGTGGTAGGCGTAGTTGCCTGCGACATGATTGCCTTTCCAACAAAGCTTTTATCGCGCGAAGCACTGGCTTTGCAGGCAACCGGAGCCGATGCCGTATTGCCCTTCAGCCATGGCTATTGGGAGCCCTTTGCCGGCGTATACCGCAAAAGCACCTGCGAGCCTATTCTTGCCCAGCTGGTTGAAAGCGGATCAAAGCGCATGCACGACTTGATTAACGCTATTGATTGCAGGGAATTCAGCGCAAAGGGTTGGCAGCGCCCTGGCATGATCGACCCCTTTGCCAACACCAACACTCCCGAAGAATTGGCACAGGCCGAAGTCCTGTACCGAGTTTACAAGTAGCCCGCCATGGTTACGCTCAACCAAGCAATCGCCGCTACCGATGCCGTTACTGCGGCACACCTTACCCTGCAACCGGAATGGTGCAGCTGCGTACGCAACCGCGAAGCAAACTGCTGTGCGTGCATGGACGCATGCCCGCATGAAGCTATTCTGGCAGGCGAAAACGAGCTTTTGGTTAACCCTGATGCCTGTACAGGCTGCGGGGCATGCGCAAACGCTTGCCCAACGCAGGCCGTAACCACCACGCAACCCACACGCACCCAAACCATGCAACAGGCTGCCAGTATTGCACACAGCTCAAAACGACTTGCGTATTGCTGCGCGCAAGCGGGAGTTTCTAGCGCAGATGATGCGCGCTTCATAGACGTTACCTGCTTGGCACAACTGGATGAAGCAGAGCTTGCCCAGGCGGCCATAAACGGCGCAACCGCCATAGCCCTGGTAAGCGGCGATTGCGAAACCTGCCCCAATGCCAAAGTGGAATCGTGTATAAACCAAAGCATCAACGAATTCTGCAAGCTAATGGAATTCTGGGGCATAACATCTCGCATCAGCCGTACCACGGCAACACAGCAAACCTACAGCGCCGACCCGGCGCACCGACGCGAAGCGCTGCAAGAAATTCTAGGCGATGCGCGCAATGCTGCTGCGCAAACTGCCATAAACGCTCTTGCAAAGGAATCCAGCGAGCCAAGCACTTTGGCAGATTCGTTAACCACTGAAGTAGGCAACCTGAAAAAACGCGTGCCGCCCAGAGCCACCAGCTTGCTAAACAGCCTGTTCGAGCTGCCCCAGCAACCAGAAGATGCGTGGAGCACTCGCCTATTTGGCCAAGTGGGCATAGACGAGACACTGTGCCAACATTGCGGAAAGTGCAGCTTCTTCTGCCCAACGGGAGCACTTGAGATGGTAGGCGAACCACCTCGCCCGGCGGTTATGGGAGTAGCGCCTGCGCCCGCCCAGGAAGCGCACCACACCTTCCGCGCCTGCGATTGCGTACACTGCAACCTATGCGCAGATGTTTGCCCTAACGGAGCCCTGTGCATTGGCGACGTTGATGCCAAAAGCTTATTTGAGCTTGAGCCACAACGCCTGCCTTAAGCCCCAACTGGCCTCTACTCTAACGCTGCCCTTTCATTCAACGGCTGCCTAAATCCCCCAATATTTGCCTTGGGCCTAACGCTTTCGCGCTTGCCCAACCCCTTCCCAACAAAAAATGGCACCGCAAAAGCAGTGCCATTTATGACCACCTATTAAGAAGCGCCCTACAGACCAAGCGCCCTAACCTGAGCAATAAGCTCGGGAGATGCCTTCTTTTCTAAGTTTGGAACCTTGCCCTTTGAAAGCACGCCATTGGCAACCAGCTCGTCAAGAGCTTCCTTGAGCACACCGTTGGCATGTTCGACAGCTTCGTGCTGCACTCGGCGATACAGCGTAATAAGGGCCTTGGCTTCTTCGGTTAAATGCGAACCTCGGGCTCCTTGGCGCACAAACAACGTAAGCCCTAAGCCCTCTTCGGTATTTTTAACGATGCGCCATGCTTTGCTGTAAGCCATGCCCATATCGGCTGCAGCCTTATTGAGCGACCCCAATCGCTCAACGCGCTCGCAAAGCTCAACCACGCCCAAACCAAGGCCTGTTGCGTGGTGTCCGGTCCCCTTCGATTTGATGAACACCCTGATGTCAGCGGAAACATCTTCGCTATTCATACCGTTCACCTTTCATTTCTACAACTGGGAACTTTTTACCCTATTTAGCTATTCTCATGCGAGAAGAATTCAATTATTCTCGCCGAAGGATAGTATTTATTAGGAGAAAGGACTCCCTATGACCGTTACCGCAAAAATGAAAAAACTTGCGGCAGCCTTCGCAGCCGTAGCTTGCTGCGCTGTTCTGGCAGTTGCTCTAACCGGCTGCCAGCAAGAGCAGAAGAAGGAAGATGTGCAGCTGCAGGTATTCGCAGCAAACTCTCTTTCCAAGGCAATGGAAGAAGTTGAGCAGGCTTATATCGAAGATGGCCACAGCAACGTTTCCTTCGCTGACACCCAGTACAAGGCTTCCGGCGAACTGAATGAAATGCTGGGCGCTGGCTCTTACGCCGACCTTCTTATCTCTGCTTCCAAGGGCTCCATGGATACCGCAGTTGAAAAGGGCTACGTTGACGAGAGCACCCGCACCGACATGTTCAAGAACGACCTGGTAATGGTTGCAAAGGAAGGCTCTGGCCTTTCCAACGTAACGCTTGACGACATCAAGGCTGGCAAGTACTCCATCTGCGTTGGCGACGACTCCGTTCCCGCAGGTAACTACGCTGCACAGTCCCTGAGCACCGTGGGCATTTACACTCCCGCTGCTAGCGACGAGGGCAAGACCGGCAAGAACATCACCGGCAAGGGCGGCACCTACTCTTCCGCACTGAAGGTTGTTACCGACACTTCTGTTGGCAATGTTTGCAAGCATGCACAGTCCGGCGACGTTGACATCGCATTCGTATACACCTCCGACGTATATCGCTTCGGCGGCGTTGAGATTGTAGGCACCGTACCTGCCGATACCCACAAGAACATCGTGTACCCCGGCGCCCTTACCAAGGACTGCAAGAACGTTGACGCCACCAAGGAATTCCTTGACTGGTGCCTGAAGAGCGAAAAGGCACAGGCAATCTGGCAGAAGTGGGGCTTCGAGCTCGCTTAAGCCAAACAAAGCTTCAAGCATTTTTGCAACACTGGAGATGGGCGTGCAGTGCGCCCATCTCCCATTTTCCGATACGTTACCTTCACCTAGATAGGCAACCAAAATGAACGTGAGAAAACGCGTAGCAGTGCTGCTGCTGGTATTAGCATTGAGCGTTGGCATGCTGCCCTGCCTGGC
>CAVFVF010000032.1:0-1105 GCA_963625925.1 Eggerthellaceae bacterium
AGGCGAGCTTACTTATATATAGGTAAAGCATCCGTGCAGTGCACGGGCGGCGGCCGCCCAAAAGGCAGCAGCCGCAAAGGGCCTTCCCCACAAAGGGCAGGCACGAAACAGGCCGCATCGAAATTAGATGAGACCGCACACGGGCAGCACCAAAAGTGCAGCCGCAACAACAGGTAGCGCCAAAAGCGCGCCACACCAGGCTTTTTGCCGCGTATAGAAAGAGGGCAGTAATGAAGAACACGGTTGCCACCTTCCAGAAGATGAAGGACGAAGGCACTAAGATCTCGATGCTCACCGCGTACGACTACTCCACCGCCAAGCTGCAGGACGAAGCCGGCGTGAACTCCATTTTGGTTGGCGATTCGCTGGGCCAGGTAATGCTTGGCTACGAAGACACTCTTTCGGTAACCATGGAAGACATGATTCATCACACCGCCGCAGTTGCACGCGGCGCCAAAAACGCACTGGTTATTGGCGACATGCCATTCATGAGCTACGAGCCTTCGGTGCAGCTGGCCGTTACCAACGCCGGCCGCCTTATGAAGGAAGGCCGCGCCAACGCGGTAAAGCTTGAAGGCGGCGTGCGCGTGGCCGAGCAGATTCGTGCCATCACCAACGCGGGCATTCCGGTTTGCGCCCATGTTGGCCTTACGCCGCAATCCGTAAACGCATTTGGCGGCTTTAAGGTGCAGGGCAAAAGCGCTGAAGCCGCGCAGGCCGTAATCGACGACGCGCTGGCCGTACAAGAAGCAGGCGCGTTTGCCGTTGTTCTGGAATGCGTGCCGGCAAAGCTTGCTGCCATTATTTCGGAAAAGCTCACTATTCCCACCATTGGCATTGGCGCAGGCGCAGGTTGCGACGGCCAGGTGCTGGTATATCAAGACATGTTGGCACTGTTCAGCGACTTCAAGCCCAAGTTCGTAAAGCACTTTGCCAGCCTGGGCCCCGCTATGGTGCAGGCATTCAAAGACTACGACGCCGAAGTGAAGGCCGGCACCTTCCCCGCCGAAGAGCACACCTTCAAAATCGACGACGATGTGCTAGACAAACTCTACTAAGCCGACGCTGCGCGGCAAGCTAGCGGCACATATGGCGCCGCAGTAAC
>CAVFVF010000032.1:1221-18125 GCA_963625925.1 Eggerthellaceae bacterium
TCGACCGCCGTTGCAGCCACGGCAACATTCGCGGGCTGGGCGCGCTCACTTCATACATTCATAACGAATTAGTTGTATCCTTTAGCCGGCGCATTTCGGTGCGCTGGCTATTCAAATATTTTAGGGAGCAATTGATGAAGATCATCACCACCGTAGAAGAAATGAAGGCTCAGGTTGCCGAATGGAAGGCACAGGGCCTTACCATCGGCCTTACCCCCACTATGGGCGCCTTGCACGAAGGCCACATGTCGCTGATGGAGCGCGCCGTTTCGGAATGCGACCGCGTGGTTACCAGCGTGTTTGTGAACCCCATTCAGTTTGGCCCCAACGAAGACTACGACAGCTACCCGCGCGACCTTGAGCGCGACGCCGCCATTGCCGAAAGCAAGGGCGTAAATGTGGTGTTCCACCCCGAGCCAGAAGAAATGTACCCGGCCAACTACAACACCTACGTGGTTATGGAAACCCTTACCGACACGCTGTGCGGCGCCAAGCGCCCCGGCCACTTCCGCGGTGTTTGCACTGTTGTGAACAAGCTGTTCAACATCGTGCAGCCCGACAAGGCCTTCTTTGGCCAGAAGGACGCCCAGCAGCTGGCCATCATCAAGCGCATGGTTGCCGACCTGAACATGAACGTTAAGGTGTATGGCTGCCCCATCGTTCGCGAAGAAGACGGCCTGGCCAAAAGCTCGCGCAACACCTATCTTTCGGCCGAAGAACGCAAGGCCGCACTTTGCCTTTCGCGTTCCATCTTCAAGGCACAAGAGCTTGTTGAAGCCGGCGAGCGCGACGCCAACGTGGTGCGCGATGCGGTGCGCCAGGTAATCGAGGCCGAGCCCATGGCCCGCATCGATTATGTTGAAGCCGTAAGCCTTGAAAATATGCAGCCCGTTGATACCTTTGGCGAATCGGGCCTGGTGGCCATTGCCGTGTACATTGGCGAAACGCGTCTTATCGATAACTACTTGTTCGATTTTGCAGAATAAACTTGCACCCGGCGCTGCTGTGCGCGAAAATACGCAAGGTTATGCACCTGTGCATAACACCGCAGTTTAAACCACCGAGGGAAGCTATTCACAGAAGGAAGGCTGGTTCACCCCCATGCTGCTCAACGTACTGAAGGGCAAAATTCATCGAGCAACCGTTACCCAGGCTGAGCTCGATTACATTGGTTCCATCACCATCGATTCCGATTTGATGGAAGCCGCCGGCATCCAGGAATACGAGCTGGTTACCATTTCGGACTGCAACAACGGCAACCGCCTGGAAACCTACGTTATCGCAGGCGAAGCAGGTAGTGGCGTTATTTGCCTTAACGGCGCCGCGGCACACCTGGTTACCGTGGGCGACAAGGTTATCATCATGAACTACTGCCAAATGACGCCCGAAGAATTCGCCGACCCGGCACACGCTCCGCACGTTGTGTTCGTGGACGACGATAACAAGATCAGCCGTCTTACCCGCTACGAAAAGCACGGCAAGCTGGAAGACTTGAAGTAAATACGATCTAGCAAGATTCGCAAGCGCCCCTTCTTGGGGCGCTTTTTGTTTGTGGGGATGCTAAGGGCGGGCTTTCTTTTTTCTGGCGCGTTGACGAGCAGCATGAAGGGGATGGACCTGGGGCGGGCTAGGTTAGCGGCTCAAGAAGGCAAATGCTCCCCTACTTCAGCGGCCGCCAAAAGCGAAAGGCCTCGACGCCGCGCACCAACGCCGCATTGAGCCCAAGCTGCCGCGCAGAGCAAACCCGCACCAATGAAAAAGGACCCTTTCGGGTCCTTTTTGAGTTTGGCTTGCGGGCCAATTGTTCTCCGACCGAACAACAGAAGGTGCGGTTGCCCGCCCTTTTGGGCTTGGCTTGCTGGCCAACTGTTCTAGCGATACTGCTGCAGAGTGGGCACTTGGGCTAGCTGCAGGTCGCCTTCTGCGTTTGCAGGCAGCACCACGTCATAGCTAATGGTTACGTTTTCGCCGTTGGGAACGAGGAAGTCCGGGTAAGCGGCATTAACATCGGAGCCCACATTGGGCGTATACATAACCTGCAAGCCCTTGTATTCAGCAGAAGTAAACTGGCATCCGTTGGAAGAGGTTACGTTTTCGATGCTGCCGCCAGCGGGCGCGTACAGGTACACAAACGAGTTGATTCCATTGAGGGTACCGGCGTTGGAAATGATATACGATCCGCCATTGGCCAGTTCGCTCGATGTAAGGTAGTTCGAAATCGTGGTGGTTACGTGGTACGTGCGCGTGCCATCGGCAGAGGTTTGTACTGCGCCAACGTTGGTTTCCAGGCCATACCACCAACCCAGCTTAGAAGCCTGAACGATGTTAGCAAACACACCCAAGGTGGGCTGCTGCTGGGTGGAGGAATCGAGTGCGCCGGTAGCCCCGATGGTTTCCAGAGCATTCTGCTCGGTGCTGTTTTCCATCCACATCATTACTTCGCGGTCGCTAACGCTTTCAAGAAGCACGCTGGAAAGCTTGGTGAGCATGGTGGAATCGAAGTTGTTGAGCACCTTTTCGAATGCCAGGCCGGCCGCCTCCGAGAACAAGGCGTCGGTAATATCATTGCCACCGCTGCTTACCACTGCTTCTTTGGAAAGATACTTCCAGTACAAGTCGTGCTCGAGCACCTTTGTGGCGTTGGAGCCATCAAGCTTAGTGCCGTCGGTGAGAGTAATGGAAGTGTTAAGCGAAGCCAGCAGTTTTTGCACCACACTGGGCGTAAGCGAAATTACGCCATCAACGTGAGCACTGTTGCGGTCGTTATACGAAGCGGCCCAGATTTGGCCCACGCGCGCAAAGTCGGGGTTATAGCCGTTGTCCCAGCTGTAGCGCGTATAGCCGTAGAAGAGATTCTTTTCTTCGCTGGTAAGGGTGATGGAAGAAGACGTGTCTTCATTGAGCATGTCGTACACCTTGGTGAAGCTGCCCAGGCTAATGTGACCGTTGCTGATGGTAAGCGTGCCAATGGAGCCAGGGAAGCCGCCTGCAGCGCGAAGTTCTGCGGTGTTTTGAGCAGCCAGCAAGTATGTGCGGTCGCCGTTTGCGCCCAACAGGTTGCCCGCAATGGGGGCAATGGCAGCGGCGGCCTGGAAAGAATCGTTGATGCCGCTGAGCTTTTCTTTGGCCGAGCCAACAACCTGCTGCAGCTGCGGAATGTTCATGTTAGGCAGGGCGTTTAGGCGCTCGGTGCAACTTTGCATGGCAGGGGCAGCGCTTTGAATGGCAGATAGCAAGGTGGAAAGCGCAGCGGTGTCGATGGTGCCGTCTTCGACCAGGTTATCTATAGAGGTTTGCTGCAGCGTAGAAGTAAGCGGAACCAAGGCATTGGCAGAAGCATCGTTGAGCACCGATGCGATAGTGCGAACGCCCTGAATATCGCTGCCAACCACAGGCAGCACCGAAGCCACGCTCCACAGAGGTGAGCTTAGGTCTTGGTCCATCTGGTAGGCAGTTTGCTGCAGCTGGCGTGCAGACGAATTAGCGGATGCGAAATCGCGCTGCTCGATGGCCTTTTGGGTGGCATTTACCTGGTTCATTGCAGAGCTGGCCTGCGACTTGAGGTTCATAGCCGAGCTGCCAAGGGCAACGCCATACACGCCGCAAACAATAACCAGAACAGCCACCACGCAGGCAACTATCTTTGCGCGACGATGCTTATGACGGCGGTGCTTTACGCGAACCAAGCGCTCACCATTGCTGCTGTAGCTTTGGTAAGGCGCATTGAATTCGTTGGTGTAGGGCGTCTGGTTTTGGAACTGCGAAGCGTCCTGGCCGAACTGCGAAGCGTCCTGCTGAAACGGCGGGACACTTTGACCGAGCGGAGGAACGCTCTGATTGAGCGGCTGGCCGCCTTGCCCGAACGACTGAGCACCCTGGGCGGGCTGCTGCTGGGCGCCTGGTTGCTGGAAGCCTTGCTGCTGGGCGCCTTGCTGCTGGGTGCCTGGCTGCTGGAAACCTTGCTGCTGGGCGGGCTGCTGTTGGGCGCCTGGCTGTTGGGCGCCTTGCTGGCGAAAATCCTGCTGGGAATATTGGGAGTGATTTTGGGCGGGGAGATTCTGACCCTCGGAACCTTCGTAAGGCCCTTTGGCGTGCTTAGCCACTGCGACTCCTTCTTTCGGTAGGAAATCTTGGGTTTATTAGCACCATAAATATAGGCCAAAACAAGCGAAGGGCAGTTCAAGGGCAAGGTTTCGCAAAGAATCGCCAGAAAGCAAGAAGGACCCTTGCGGGTCCTCCATGTTTTTTGTAACGACAGCTTTGGTCGGGTATTGCGCGCGGTGACATGAAACTCCGACGCCACGCTAGTACCAGCCAGACACCAAATGCCAGACGCGAAGCTGGCCCAGGGCCACTCACACGCGGTGGCGCCAAGCTCAGGCAAACTAGAACTCGATGGTGCTGTTTTCGTCGAAGTGGCGGCCTTGAGCCTTCTTGGCAGCACGAATAAGGAATTCTTGGTTGTCCTTCGTTTGCTTGAGCGCCTTGATGAGCGAATCCATGGCGCGCTCCACGTTGTTGCGGTTGGAAAGCACGCGACGCACCGCCCAGATAAGGGGCGCTTCCTGCGGATCGAGCAGCAAATCTTCGCGGCGGGTGCCCGATGCAACCGGGTCGATTGCAGGGAACACACGATGCTCGGCCAGCGAACGGTCGAGCTTCACTTCCATGTTGCCCGTGCCCTTGAACTCCTCGAAGATTACCTCGTCCATCTTGGAGCCGGTTTCGATAAGGGCAGAAGCCAGAATGGTAAGGCTGCCGCCGCCTTCGATGTTGCGGGCTGCGCCCAAGAACTTCTTGGGCGGGTACAGCGCCGTGGAATCGACGCCGCCCGAAAGGATACGACCCGATGCGGGCTGCGCCAGGTTGTAAGCGCGGGCCAGGCGGGTAAGCGAGTCGAGCAAGATAACAACGTCTTGGCCGTTTTCCACCAAACGCTTGGCGCGCTCGATAACCATTTCGGATACCTGCACGTGGTTTTCGCACGGCATATCGAAGGTAGAGGAAATTACCTCGCCATGGATGGAACGCTCCATGTCGGTAACTTCTTCAGGGCGCTCGTCCACCAGAAGGCACATCAGGTGCACTTCGGGGTTGTTAGCGGTGATGGAAGCCGCGATGTCCTTCAAAATGGTGGTTTTGCCTGCCTTGGGCGGCGAAACGATAAGACCACGCTGGCCCTTGCCGATAGGCGCGCACAAATCGATTACGCGCGAGGTAATGGCGGAGCGGCCATGCTCCAGCACCAGGCGCTCGTCGGGGAACACCGGGGTAAGGTCGGCAAAGCGCACGCGGCGACCCATTTCTTCAAGCTTGGTGCCATTAACCGTGTCGATGCGCTGCAGAGCTGCGAACTTTTCGTTAGGACGAGCCGGACGCGTTTGGCCGGTGATGTAGTCGCCCTTGCGCAAGTTGTTGCGGCGGATGGCGCTGGTGCCAACGTACACGTCGCCTTCGCTGGGCAGGTAACCCTTGGTGCGCAAGAAGCCGTAGCCATCGGAAAGGATGTCCAAAATACCGGACACTTCCACAAAGCCTTCGGCCTTAACGCTGGCGGCAAACACCGCTTCAACAAGCTCGGCCTTCTTCAAGCCCTTAACGTCAAGCTCCAGTTCAGCGGCCTTTTCGCGAAGTTCGGCCACCTTGAGCTTGGCCAAGTCTTCCTTAGAAGTTTGAGGCACTACCGGCTCGCGGCGATTTTGCTTGCGGTTGTGGCGATTGCGGAAGTTACCATCCTTTTGATAGTTCTTCTGCTGGTTTTTGTTCTGGTGCTTGTTGCGCTTGTTGCGACGGTTGCGCTGCTGGCCTTCGCCCTGTTCTTGCTGGGCAGAATCGGCCTGTTGCGCGGGCTTTTCGGCAGCGGGATGAGCAGCCTCGGAGGCCGAAGCTGCGGCTTCAGCCTTTGCTGGTTGTGGCGCCGATGCGGGCGCGGCGGCTTCTGCGGGTGCAGCGGCCTGCTCGGAGCTGGCCTTGGCCCTGGTGGTGCGCTTGGCCTTGGGTTTTGCCTCGGCAGCGGGCTCGGCCACTGCAGGTGCGGCGCCTTCGGCTGCTGCAGCCTTCTTTGGGCGACCGCGACGCTTAGGAGCCTCTTCGGCTGCGGCTTCTGCTTCTGCAGCCTTCTTCTTGGTTGCGCGCTTCTTGGGAGCGGCGGCGGAGGGCTCGGTGCCCTCCGCTTTGTCGGCGGCCTTTTTGCGAGTGCGCTTGGGCGCAGCCTCTGCGGCCTCGACTACCTTTTCGTCACTCATGCGTTCTTAACTTTCTCCCAGTCCTTAAGGAAGGAATCCAGGCCGCGGTCGGTGAGCGGATGCTCAACCATCTTCTTCAGAACATTGAAGGGTACCGTTGCAATGTCGGCGCCCATGAGGGCTGCCTGGGTTACGTGGTTGGCGCTGCGGATAGATGCAGCGATGACCTCAACCTGCTGGCCGCCCACGGTGTTGGCGGTGAAGTCGTAGTTGTTGAGCGCGGTTACGATGTTGGCAACCTGATCAAGACCGTCTTCAGAAATGTCGTCAAAGCGGCCGATGAAGGGGCTGATGTAGCGGGCGCCGGCGCGTGCAGCCAGAAGGGCCTGTGGCACGCTGAAGCACAGCGTCATGTTTACCGGAATGCCTTCGGAAGACAAGGCGTGGGTTGCGGCAAGACCTTCAACCATGGTGGGGATTTTTACCACTACGTTGGGGGCGATGCCGGCCAGCTCGCGGCCGTCGGCGATGATTTCGTTGCGGGTCATGGCAACGGATTCTGCGGAAACGGGGCAGTTAGGACCCACGATGTCGCAGATGCGCTTGATGTGATTGTGGAAGTCGTCAAGCTTGCCGCCGATGCGGGAATACAGGGACGGGTTGGTGGTTACGCCTGCCAGCGCACCCCAGCTTGCGGCTTCTTCGATCTCTTCGAGATCGGCGGTGTCCAGAAAGAACTTCACTGGAATCCTCCTAAAAATGGAATGAATTTGCCTGCAGACGCAATATGCCCAAGGCTGCGGCTGCATGTATGCCGTTGTAAAGGGATTTGATAAGACCCGTTCATCATATACAAAGCGAATTTGCCGTGCAAGAAAGTTTTAACAACGCGCCGTACGCAAGGTTAGCGGGATGCGCAGCAGGGACCTGCAACGCGGGCGCGACGGGAAAGCGCGAACGCACTAGGGCGGCGAAAGCGGGCAAGGCGCAGCGGCATGGGCGCAGCGCCGAGGATGCAAGCGGGGTGGCCTGCGCTGCAACGCGGGCACGCTCCCCTACTCGTGTTCGGCCAAAAGCTCGGCCGCATGAGCATGGCGCCGGGGATGCAAGCGCGGCGGGTACATCCCAAAACCTCTCGACGAAAAAATGACCTCTTCTTGGCAAGATTTTGAGCAGGTGTACTCCATTTTTAATTTCGCCAAGAGTTTTGAGTACACGTGCTCGATTTCTTGCCAAAAACGGAGAAAACAGCACGCATCTGCTCAAAAACTCGCCAGAAAAGGGTGTAAATCCTGTCGAGAAGCCCCAAAGAGTACACCTGCTCAAAATCTCGCCACGCAAATGACAAACCCATGGACATATTCGCACCGCCGTACAGCAAAACGGACGGCACGAACGCACTAGGGCGGCGAGGCAGCAGGAGCAGACAAGACGCCAGGGCGCGACAGACAGCGCGAACGCGCCAGGGCGCGATGGACAGCGCGAACGCACTAGGATGCGGTGGTCTGCGCTGCAACGCGGGCGCGACGGAAAAGCGCGCCAGGGCGGCAGAAGCGGGGTGGCCTGGCTGCAACGCGGGCGCGGCGGGAAAGCGCGCTCCCCTATTCGTGTTCGGCCAAAAGCTCGGCTGCGTGGGCGAGCGAAGTTTTGCCCGTATCGCCCGAAAGCATGCGGGCGATTTCGGCCACGCGCTCTTCGCCTTCTATGCGCTTGAGCGTGGTTTCGGGCTGGCTGCCCCCGGTTTTAGAAACCAGGTAGTGCGCATTGCCATACACGGCCACCTGCGGAAGGTGCGTTACCGCAATAACCTGGTGCGTTTTAGCCAGGTTTTGCAACACGGCGCCTAATGCACGAGCCGTGCCACCGCCAACGCCGGCATCAATTTCATCGAACACCAAAGTGTCTACCTGATCGCATTCGCCCAGCACTACTTTAAGCGCAAGCATTACGCGGCTGGTTTCGCCACCCGATGCGATTTTGCCCAAACGCTGCGCCTTAAGCTGGGCGCCCGCGGCAAACATAAGTTCAAAGGTCTGCGATCCCCAGGCGTCCCACTGCTGGCGCGGAAGATCGGCCACGCTTGCTTCCAAGCGGGCGCCCTTCATTTCAAGGTTGGCCAGCTGGGCCTGAACCTCTTCGATAAACTGCGGAATTACCTTGCCACGAGCCTTTGCCAACTTTGCCGCCGCCTTTGCAAGGGCGCCTTCGGCCGCATCGAGCGTGGCCTGTGCGGCAGAAATTAGCTCATCGCGGCCTTCGTATTCGCGAATTTTCGCCGCCGATTCTTCGCGAAGCTGCAGCACGTCTTCCATACGAGGACCAAAGCCGCGCATAAGACCCTGCAGTTCAGCCGCACGGCTTTGGGCGCGCTCTAGCTCTTCGCGCGGGAAATCGACTCCATCGCGGTAATTGGCCAGGCTGCGGCCCAGGTCTTCCAAACTGAAATATGCTTCACGCACCACCTGACGCGTGGACTCGATTGCCGGATCTACCGCAGCAATACGGTCCAAGCTTCCCAGCGCAGCTTCCAGCTGTTCCACCGCGCCACCGCTACCAGCAATGTTGCGCTGCGCGGAAGCCGCTTCGTTTTCGAGCATTTCGGCGTTTTCGAGCTTGGGCATAAGCTGCAGCAGCTCTTCATATTCGCCCTGCCCTGGGTTGGCTTTATCGATTTGCTCCAAGGCAAAGCGCGCGCGGTCCAGCTCAACGGCGCTGGCCTGCTCCAACTGCTGCAAGCGCTCAAGTTCGGCCTGGGCGGCTTCGGCAGCCTTTAAGCACTCAACGTATTCCGCATGCGGGGCGCCAATGGTATCGCTACCCCACTCGTCCAACAAAGCGCGTTGGTAAGTTGGAGCCAGCAGACGCTGATGCTCGTGCTGGCCGCACAAGTCGACACTTTGGCCCACGCTTTGAGCCAGCTCTTTGAGCGAAGCCAGCGATCCGTCGATCGAAGCACGCGAGCGGCCTTGGCCAGAAACGCGGCGCGTGGCCACCAGACCTTCTTCGCCTGCATCCTCCAAGAAAAAGCGGCCCTCTACCTGCAATTCTTCGGCGCCTTCGCGCACTAGGGATGCATCCGCGCGCTCGCCGATGATGAGCTTCAGCGCATTAAGCAGGGCGGTTTTGCCCGTGCCCGTTTCGCCCGTGACCACGGTAAGGGAAGGGCTGGGCGCAAAGGTTGCCTCGTGAATGAGCGCAACATCTTTGATATGAACCTCGTCGATCATGCGAACCCCCTGGCTGCGGCGGCGCCAACTTGGCCCGCCTTGAATTTCTTACCCCCGATTCTACATTGCAAAATTCGAAAATAATTCCAAAGAAATGCGCATCTTTGCTTAAATTCGGGCGTTGTTGTACAGGGCAGGCTGCCAGCCTAGGGCGTCCCGGCGCCGAACGCGCTGCCAACCTAGGGCGTTTGGCCGAATGCCCACAGTTTGGGCCCGCAAAAATGATCGGCACATTGGCGGATTCGCAGGTTAGAGCGAATGATGGCGTTCTATAATTAACTTATCTGAAATGTTTGAGGGGCATAGATGCGCATTTACGACGCACCGCATATCAACGCACCAGGGGCACTGGGGAAGCTTCCGTCTTCGGTTTCGCGAGTAATCGAAGCGCTGGAAAGCCACGGCTTTGAAACCTGGCTTGTGGGCGGTTTTGTGCGCGACAGCCTGATGGGTCGGCATCCTCACGACGCCGATCTGGCCACCAGCGCCCACTGGCAACAGGTTTGCCAGGTGTGCCGCTCGTGCGGCATGGCGGTGCACGAAACGGGCATTAAGCACGGCACCGTTACTGTTGTGTGCGAAGACGATGCGCTTGAGGTAACCACCTTCCGCACCGAAGGCGAGTATTCCGACCACCGCCATCCCGACAGCGTCACCTTTGTTGCCACCATCGAAGAAGATTTGGCCCGCCGCGACTTCACCATCAACGCCATGGCGTTTCACCCGGTGCGCGGCATTGTTGACCCCTACGACGGGCAAAACGACCTGGCCAACAAGGTGGTTCGCTGCGTGCATAACCCCGAAGAACGCTTCGCCGAAGACGCTCTGCGCGTTCTGCGCGCTATTCGCTTTGCCTCACAGTTTGGTTTCCAAATTTCCATCGATACCGAAAACGCCGTGCGCAAACATGCACCAGATTTGAAGGATGTAGCCGGCGAGCGCCTGCGCGAGGAAATGACGAAGCTGCTGTGCGGCGTGGGCGTGCGCGATACGCTGCTGCGTTACGGCCACGAATTGGCACACGTGGTGCCCTGCATTGAGCCCATGATTGGCTTTGACCAGCACAGCCCTTGGCACGTATACGACGTTATGGAGCACACCGCAACCGTGGTGGCCGCCACCCCGCCCTACCCGCTGGTGCGCTGGGCTGCGCTGTTCCATGATTCGGGCAAGCCCAACACCTTCTTTATTGGCGACGACAACAACGGTCATATGCCCAACCACGAGGTTGAAAGCGTGCACCATATGGAAGAAAGCGCAAAGCAGCTGCACTTCAGCCGCAAGATGCAGCACGACTTGGAGCTGCTCATTCGCTGGCACGACAACCGCCCCGAAGCCACCAAGAGCAGCGTGCGCAAACTGTATGCCAAGCTGGAAGGCGATGTGCGCCTGTTCCATGTTATGTGCGATCTTATGCGCGGCGATGCCATGGGCAAGGCCGAATTCAACAAGCGCACGGTTGAGCGCTTTGACATGGTGGAGGAAATCTTTAACAAGATGGTGGCAAACGGCGAGCCGCTTTCGGTAGCCGACCTGCCCATTTGCGGCAAAGACCTTATTGCTTTAGGCGTGCCGGAAGGCCCGCGCGTTGGCTTGCTGCTAAGCGAGCTGTTCAATGCCGTTGCCAACGAACAAGTGCCCGCCGAGCGCGCGGCTCTTCTGCAGAAAGCCAAGGAGCTTTCGGGGAACAAGCAGTAGCGAGGTGCCCGCGGCGCGCAAGGCTGCGGGGCGCAAGCGCGGGCCGGGGGACGCAACGACGCGCAAGCCGCGGGGCGCACCACCAGTTGGGCGCCCTCCGCGGTAGGTTCTACCAGCTTGACCGAGCTCCAACTCCCTCAAAACCACGAAACGACCCCTCGTTGGCAATTTTTAACGGACCGGTGCGGCAAAAATTGCCATTTTGCCCTATTTTGCGCCTTTATCGCATGAATTACGCAACACTTTTTGGTAGTCTGTAGATCAAAAATCACCGACAGAGGGCAATTCGCCTACCCATCGCGTAAAAATTGCCAAAAGGGTGCCTTTTCTTGGTTTTGGAGTTAAACGTCGCTACCGAATACGTTTCGGATGCTCTGGATGGTGGTTTCGCGGTTCATCTGAGCGATAGACGTGGTATGCGGAAGATCCTTCGGGCATACCTGCTGGCAGTTTTGGGCATTGCCGCAGTTGGTAATGCCGTCCTTGCCCGAAATTGCCTTCAGGCGCGTGCGCTTGTTCATCTTGCCGGTAGGATGCGCGTTGAACAGGCGTACCTGGCTGATAGCGGCCGGGCCCACAAAGTTATTGCGGTTGGCCGTTTGCGGGCACGCTTCGTAGCAGCAGCCGCACGTCATGCAGCGCGAAAGCTCATAGGCCCACTGCTGCGTGCGCGACGACATGCGCGGGCCGGGGCCCAAGTCGAAGGGTCCGTCGATATCGATCCAAGCATGCACCTTTTTTAGGGCGTCGAACAAGAATTGGCGATCGACCTTCAAGTCGCGCACCAGAGGGAACTTGCTTAGCGGCTCCAAGCAGATAGGCTGCTTCAAGTCGTCGATAAGGGCAGAACAGGCCTGGCGCGGCGTGCCGTTGATAATCATGCTGCAAGCGCCGCACACTTCTTCAAGGCACGAGCAGTCCCACGCAACGGGCGCAACAGCTTTGCCCTGCACGTTAACCGGGTTCTTGCGAATTTCCATGAGCACAGAAATAACGTTCATGCGCGGCTGATAGGGCACCTCAAACTCTTCCCAATAGGGCGTGGCTTCGGGGCCTTCCTGTCGCTTTACCTTCAGGCGGATAGGCTTGTGAGCTGCAGTTTCGGCACACATACTAAGCCTCCTTCCCATGAACTTTGGTATAGTCGCGCTTGCGCGGCTTGATAAGGGAAATATCTACTTCTTCGTAGCTGAGTGCAGGCGCGTTGGTAGCTGCGTCGTAGCGAGCCATGGTGGTTTTAAGCCAGTTGGCATCGTCGCGATCGGGGAATTCGGGCTTGTAATGCGAGCCGCGGCTTTCGTTGCGTTCAAGCGCGCCCTTGGTAATTACCTTTGCCAAGTCGAGCATGCCGCGCATCTGACGCACAAACGAAATGTTTTCGTTGCTCCAGGTGGCCTTGTCTTGCACGCCGATATTGCCAAAGCGCTCTTCGAACACTTCCAATTCCTGCAGCGTCTTGGCCAGCTGGGCATTGTCGCGCACAACGGTTACGTTCTGCGTCATGAGCTGGCCCATTTCCTGGTGAAGAACATACGGGTTTTCGGGACCGTTGAGCTCGCACATGCTGCGGAATTCAGCTTCGGCCTGCTTAACCGCCGCATCGTACACACTGCTGGGAACTTCGGCAGGCTGAAGGCCGTTTGCGTAATTGGCCACGTTGGGGCCTGCCGTCATGCCGGCATACACGGCAGAAAGCAGCGAATTGGCGCCCAGGCGGTTAGCACCGTGCTGGGTATAGTCGCATTCGCCGGCCGCAAACAGGCCGGGGATGGTGGTTTGCTGGTCGAGCCCAACCCACAGGCCACCCATGGAATAGTGAACGCTGGGAGCCACGCGCATGGGAACCTTGCGAGGGTCGTCGCCCACGAACTTTTCGTAGATTTCCAAAATGCCACCCAGCTTGGCGTCGAGCACCTTAGCCGGAATATGCGAAACATCCAGGTACACCACGCTTTGGCCATCTACGCCCAGGTGCTGGTTGTGCACCACGTCGAAGATTTCGCGCGTAGCGATGTCGCGCGGTACCAAGTTGCCGTAAGCAGGGTACTTTTCTTCCAGGAAATACCAGGGCTTGCCTTCCTTGTACGTCCATACGCGGCCACCTTCGCCACGAGCGCTTTCGCTCATAAGGCGGTTCTTGTCGAAGCCAGGGATGGCCGTGGGGTGAATCTGGATGAATTCGCCATTAGCGTAGGCCGCACCCTGGCGATAGCTCTTTGCCGCGGCATAACCAGTGTTGATAGTGGAATTGGTGCTCTTGCCAAACAGCGCACCGCAGCCGCCCGTGGCAATTACCACGGCGCTTGCGGGGAACGCCCTAAATTCCATGGTGGTAAGGCTTTGCGCCACCATACCGCAGCACACGCCGTTGTGGATGACGCTGGAAATAAACTCCCAGCCCACAAAGGGGCGCACCTTGCCTTCAACTTCTAGAGCGCGCACCTGTTCGTCCAGCGCATACAGCAGCTGCTGGCCGGTGGTTGCGCCCGCAAACGCCGTGCGACGCTTTTGCGTGCCGCCAAAACGACGCAGGTCAAGCAAACCTTCGGGCGTGCGGTTAAACATAACGCCCATGCGATCGAACATATTCACAATTTTGGGTGCCGCTTCGCACATACCCAAAACCTGCGGCTGGTTTGCCAAAAAGTCGCCACCGTAAATGGTGTCGTCGAAGTGCTCCATTACCGTGTCGCCTTCGCCCTTGGTGTCGAGCGCGGCGTTGATGCCACCTTGCGCGCACACCGAATGCGAGCGCTTGAACGGCACTACCGAAAACAGGTCGACCTCAAAGCCGGCCTCTACAATTTTGAGCGTTGCCATAAGGCCGGCCAAGCCGCCGCCTACAACGCAGATTCTTCCCTTTGCCATAAGTGCTTCCCCTCCCCAGCTAGCAAACGAAGGCGAACAGCGCCTTCATGCTGAACGCGGCGAACACAACAAACAGGGCAGCAAACAGAATGCCCGAGTACTTTTGAGCTTTGGGCGAAACCGTAAGGCCCCAGGTAATGCAGAACGTCCACAAGCCATTGCAGAAGTGGTAGATGCAGCACAAAAGGCCAATGGCAAAGCACGCCAGGCCTACCGGGTTGGCCACAATGCCTGCCACCATGGCAAAGCTTGGGTCGACCCCGGTGAGCTCTACCTGCAGCTTGGTGCCGTAGATGTGCCAAATAATAAACAGGAACGCGATGATGCCCGTAATGCGCTGCAGCACGTAGAACCAGTTACGCATGTAGCGGTAACGACCAACCGTAACGCTTGAAGTAACGGCAATGTAGATGCCATACAGCGCATGGAACAAAAGCGGCAGGAAGATGACGAACGTTTCGAGCACTACCTTATAGGGCATGTGCGCCATAAAGCTGCCGGCCATGTTGTACATGTTGCTTCCCCAATTGGCGGAATAGTTCACGCACATGTGAAAGCATAGGAAGATTCCCAGCGGGAGCACGCCCGCAAAGGAATGGAGCTTGCGCAAGAAGTTTGCGCGGCAATCTTTGTCCATGATTCCCCTCTTATCCGTTGCCCCAGCAACGATGAATGCGTTTGCGCTTGCTGGCTGGCTCGGCCCCACCCGAATCGCCACGCCTTGGCGCAAAATGTGGCGCTTCTTAAAGTCGAAACACCTGGTCATTGAGGGAAATTATACAGCATTGAGCCAATTTGTAACTGGCCAATACAGCGCGCTTTGTACAGAAAAGCAGGTAAAGCCCAGCCCAAAATACAAGTGAGGCTGGAAACATTGTTTTCCAGCCTCACTATCGGGGTTCGGTTTATGGCCGCCCTTCCCGGCTATTGCCGCAAATGCCTAGACTATGCGCGCCTGCGGGCGAAAGCGCAGGCTGCCACAGCAGCAGATGCAAATGCAGCCAGCAGGGCAAGCATGCCTACAGCTGTGGTTGCGTCGCCGGTCTTGGCGCTCTGCGAACCATTGCCGCCATTGCCCTGAGCGTCATCGCCCGAGGACTTGCCGCCCTTGCCAGCATCGCCGCCATCCGAAGGAGCAACGTATTTGTTGTTGAACTCAGGAACCTGGCCTTCAGCAACGCCATCGTAGGAAACCTTAACCACGTAGCTTCCCTCGGTATCGTCCGTCACGGTAATGGTTATGGGGAATTCCTTCGTATCGGTGGTGACCCCAGAAGCCGAAGAAGCATCCTGCTTCATCGTGTAGTGGAACTCGCCAGTGCCAGGAAGCTCGAACTTATCGAACGTTACCGTACCATCGGCATTGTTCTTGCCGGTAGCAACTACGTTGCCGTTCTGGTCAACAATGCTGAAGGTGAAGTCGCCATCGGCCAAATTCTTGCCGTCGAGCTTAACGGCTGCATCAACCTTGGCCTCGGGCTTGCCTTCCGGTGCATAGGTATTGCTGAACTGGATAGCTTCGACGGTTACGACCGGGTCGGTGCCCTTGGTCTTGGTGATGGTCTTGTCCACTACCAGCTTATGCGTATCGGCGTCTTCGGTGACCTTATAGGTAATGGTGTACACCGAGTTGTCGTACGTTACGCCACCATGCTCGCCGGGCACCTGGCTTACGGTGTATACGTAAGTGCCCGTCTTTGCGAATTCGGGGGCGGCAACACCGGCAAAGGTACCATCGCTAGCAACCGTCTGCTCGGTTTCGTTACCGCTGGGGTCAACGATCTTAACCGTGAACTCGCCAGGCTTGGGGTCGCGGCCCGTAATGCCCGCCGTACCCGAAGAGCCCTTGCCGCTTACCGGCGTAGGCGTGAACTTGTTTTCGAAGCTAAATCCAGCCTCGGGCAAACCATCGACGGTAGCCTTAAGGGTGCCCGATTCGGCATCGTTGGTCACAGTGACGGTTACTTCGTATACCTTGCTGTCGTATTTGATTGTGGCGTCGTTGCCAGCAACCTCAGAAATCTTATAAGCGTAGGTGCCGATCTTGTCGTACGTAATGCCGCCAAAGGAAACGGCGGTACCAGCGTTCTTGACGGTAGTCGACTTAGGCAAGAAATCCTTTGCTGCATCGTTGGCAGCAGAAATCTGGAAGCCAAACTCGTCATCGGCAACCTTGCGCGTGGTGCCCGGGTCGGTGTTCGTCAGCGTCTTCGTGCCGGTGAACGTGACGCCCGCCGCACTGGGGTTGTAAGTCTTTACAAAGCTGAGGGATGTAGCCTCGGCCGAAGCGCCTGCCTTCACAGCCTTGATTGTTTTTTTGGCGACAAGCTTGCCCGCACCGTTGTCGGTGACCACGTAGGTGATTTCGTACACCGTGCCGTCGTTGGTGACGCCGGCAGGAGCCGTGCCCGCCTCGGCCACGGTGAACTTGTAGGTGCCCGCTACCGGGAACGAGAGGCTGCTGAAGCTAAACGCGGCGCTGTCGGCGGAGGAGCCGGGGGCCGCATTCTTAACCGTCTGGTCATCGAATTTAGCGGCAGCGGCAGGCTTTTCGGTGTTCTCCATGACGAAGCCGAACCCATCGGCCTCAAGCTTGTATCCCTCGCCGGTAGTGGAGGTTACCTGCACGGTGCCGCTGTTGGTATCAGTTGCAGCCTGAGCCGAATATGCAAGCTCGAAGGATTGCGGATCGGTGGAACCGCCATACGAAACAGAAGCGGTAAGCTTACCGTTTCCATCGTCTACGACGGTTACCGTAACGGCGATGGTGTTGCTAGGATGCACAACGCCATTAACCGTAGAGCCAGCATTGCTATCAACGATAACGTAGCTATAAGTACCCGGTTCGCTAAACGAAATGTCCGAGAAGTCTACCTGACCCGTCTGCCCGCCAGCATTAACCGAAGCGTTCTTGGTTTGTACCGAG
>CAVFVF010000033.1:0-17156 GCA_963625925.1 Eggerthellaceae bacterium
ACCCCAACCTTGGCAAGGTTATGCTCTACCAGCTGAGCCACGTCCGCGCGCAAGACGTTATTATACACAAACCATTTGGTGCTGCAAGCGCCTTTTTATTATTTTGTGCTACTTCTTCTTTTCCTTAATCTGCGAAGGATGGAACTTGAAGAAATCGGTACGGGGCGGCAAGTCGCGCACACGGTGGCGGCGCGTGTCTTGCTCGTTGGCGTTGCACAGCTCTTCCATGCTGTCGAAGTCGTAGTTCCAGCTAAAGAACTCATCGAAATCGAAGTTCAGGTAGTCGCAGATGCGCTCGGTGCCGGAAGGCACAACCGGGTGCATAAGCAGCGTGGCAATACGCAGCAAGAAGAAGGAATCCACCAGCACCTGACGACGAGCCTCGTCGTCTTGGCTGGTTTCGGCTTCCTTGATGCCGCTCGACCAATACTTGTTTGCGTAGCGGATGAATTCGTCCATCAAAGGCAGCACCGAATGCAAATCGCAGTGGTACATCAGGCTTTCGTACTTGGTCATAACCTTGTACACCTGGCTAAGCACGTCGCCAGAAACGCTGCCCAAGGGCATGTAGCCCTCAAAGTTCTTCGAAGCTTCGTAGAAGCAGCTGCGAGCAAGGCGGTTGAACACCTTGGTTAAAAGCGCGCCTTCTTTAAGCGCCGGGTCGGCCACACGCGGGTCGTTGCGCTTGTCGAGGTCGGGCTCAAAGATCTTGGGCTTGAAGCCAACCGACTTCTGGTCCAAAGCCAACGCCAAGAAGTGGGCGCGCAGCTGTTCGGCCGTGTAGTGCTCCAAAAGCTCATCGGCCGTAGGCGGCTTTACATCGCTTGAAGAAGAGGCCTTCTTATCGCCAAACAGAATGTGGTGGTTAGCAATAAGCTTGGTCTGCTGCAAGTTGCCCTCAGGCGAGCTGGCCGAAACATCCTGCCCATCCTGCAGGGCGGCAAACAGCGCAGGCTGCGCAACGCCATAGAAGTACAAGTTGTCCTGGCCAATAAACTGATACACGCTAGCATCTTTGCTGCACCAGAACTTGCGCCACGCATCGCGCGGCAGGCCGCGCTCGTCGTTGCGGGCGATGGTAAACGAAATGGGGGCCCACAAGCTTTCGGGCCAGCACCAAACAGTAAGGCCGTCTACCCCCTCCATTTCGGGCACGGGCACACCCCAGGTTACGTTGCCGGAAATGCGGAACGGAACCAGTGCCTTGCCGGTACGGAAACGGATGTTGGCTTCAGCCAGCACAGCTCGCGCCTTATCACGGTCGTAAATGCTGTTGAATTCGATTTCGAAACTCTGCTTGCCCTTAGCCGCATCGCGATACACGTGCTCGGGCAGCGCGTCGGCAATTTTGGCATATTCGTCGTGCAACTCAACCTTGATGTAAATGATGGGCGGCACCAAAAATTCCTTGATGGTTTTGGTAACCACTGGGCGCGTGCACGGGTCGTTTTCGATGGAGTCAACGTAGCCGCCCACTACACCCGAAAGGCCTGGCAAGTCGAAGTACCAGTTGTTAACCTCGCGCATTTCGGGCACGGTTTCAGAAACCGAGGAAATGGGGTTGATAAGGTCAACCGGATCGTACTGGTGGCCCAAGTCACATTCGTCGGCGTAGGCCTTGGTGCTCTTGCAACCCTGCACGGGGCAATGGCCCACCACCTGGCGGCCATTCAAAAACATGTTTTCCTGCGTATCGTAAAACTGCAGCGTGCTTTCCAAGTGCAAGTAGCCCTTTTCATGCAAGCGCTCAATAAGCGCAGCCGAAACGCTGCGGTGCACTTCACCGCAATGGCCAAGGCCGCTGCCCTCGTATACGTCTAAGCTGATGTCGTAAGCATCCAGCGTTGCCTTTTGGCGGTCGTGATTACGGCGCACGTAATCTTCCAGGGTTCCCTCAAACGTGCCGGCTTCCACTTCCTTGCGGTAACCCTCTTCAATGGGCGAGCCAAAACAGTCGGTACCCGAAACAAACACCACGTTTTCTTTGCCAATACGGTCGCGCAAAAAACGTGCATAACAGTCGGCAGGAACGAACACGCCACCAACATGGCCAAAGTGCAGCGACTTGTTGCCGTATGGCATGCCCGCAGTTACTACCGCGCGCTTAGGCCAAACGATATTTTCCTTATTGTGCGACGGAGCCATTGCTCTCCAACTCCTTCAATGCCGAAGCCAATTCTTCGGCGGTAATAGATTGCTTGCTTTCAGAAAGAAGATCAACCAGCGAAGAAAGGTCGGACTTGCTGCTCTTCTTCAAGGTTACGGTTTCGCTAGTTTGGGAACCGGCCAATTCGGCAGCCTTCTTCACAGCATCTTCTTTGGTGCCGATGGCATCGGCCAGGCCGTTTTGCACTGCTTCAGTGCCAGTAAAGGTAAGACCGGTAGCCAATGCACTTACCGCTTCGGTGGTCATGCCGCGACCAGTTGCCACATTCTGGATAAACGTTTCGTTAATCTGATCTACCTGCTTTTGGTAATGCTCACGCTCTTCTTCGGTGAGCTTGCGCGTGCCGTAGGTGGAATCTTTACTGGAGCTGGAAGTGATGTTGTCTACCGAAATGCCCAGCGTTTTAAGGAGCTCGGAATAATCCACCATCTGCAGGGCGGTGCCAATAGCGCCAATAGAAGTGGTGCGCGCCACATAAATGTAGTTTGCCTGGCTGGAAATCTCATACGCGGCGCTTGCATTGGTAGAAGCGCTCGAAACAACCACCGGCTTGCCCGTTTGCTCGCGGAACTGCGCTACGTAGGTAGACATTTCCTCGCCCGCGGTGGCAACGCCGCCACCGGAGTTAACACGCAGCACCACGGCCACAATGCGGCTGTTTTCGGCTGCCTGGTCGAGCAGGGCCTTCAAGCCATCGGGGCTATTTGCGGTGCCATCGTACTGAATGGTGCTGTTGATATCTATAACAGCTACCGAATCGGTGGTTACAGCAGAAGTTGCATCGGTGGAAGTTGCGGCAGTTACCGCAGAAACCGTGCAGCTGCCAATGCCCCACAGCACCGCAAGCACGGCCAAAATAACCACAACCACGGTTAGCGCGCGCTTGCCCTTAGGCTTCTTTTGCTGGGGCGCAGGCGCATAGTTTACAGGAGGCACCGGGCCAGGCGTTGCAGGCGCCGGGGCTGCGGCTTGCTCGAAATATTCTTGCGGCATGCATCCTCCCAATAAAATACGTTTGATTGAAGCCCCGAAGGGCGCAACTGGCACAAGTGTTTTGAATTATAGAGCAGGGTGCTTTGCAGCCCTGTTGCCAGCCTTCCGAGACCACAAAAAAAGATCCGCTTAAAAGCGGATCTTCTAATTGCTGATGGCGGGATGTACGGGACTCGAACCCGCGACCTCCGACGTGACAGGCCGGCGCTCTAACCAGCTGAGCTAACACCCCGTGCTGCGACAGCGATAGATAGTATACAGGAAACCAAACCTTGGGCAAGCAGAAATCTGAAAAAAGTTTCCGATTACTGTTTGCCCAGCTCAGTACCCTTAAAGCGAGTTATAGAGCCTTGCCCTTCTTCTTGCCGCCCGGTTTCATGAAGCCCCAAGTGGTTTTGGCGGCCTGCTTGGCTACGGGTGCTGCGGCATCCAAAACCGCAACCAACACCTTCTTTGCCTTAGGGGCAACAACGGCAGCAACCTGACGCACTGCAGGCTTGCTGGCCACAGTAGTAGCAGCATCGGTTGCCTTTTCGGTTGCCTTGCCTGCCATTGCGGCCAAGCCTGCAATATCGCCGCCGTTTTCGAAGTACTCGATAGCAGCATGGCCAATAGCCTGCGTGCCCACATAGCCAAAGGTGCCCTTAACGGCAAAGCCCAGCACCGGTACCGCTCCTGCCACCGTGCGCGAAATGCCACGGAAGAAGAAACCGCCCACCAATACGCCGGCAAGCTCCTTAACGCGATCGGTAGAAAGCTCGTTGCCGTAAGCGGCAGCAATCTGCAAAACCATCTTGGCCTGGTTGGCCGTCATGATAGGCATGTCGGCGCCGGGGATAAACACCACAACGCCCACGCCCGCGTTTTGAATGGCCGTGCTGCGGATGGCCTCGTAAGCCAGGGGGCGGCGCACAAAGGGGTACGCGATAGAAAACGCCAGGCGCTTTTCGGCATCAGCGCGCACGATCCACGTGCCGATCCTGTCGGCCAAGGCGCCCTTCAGCTCATCGCCAAACTGCTGGCCTTCTTCAAGCGTTATAAGGTCTTCTTCGGGGATGGGAAAACCTGCAGCAACAGCTGCAGAACACACCGCTTGCGCATTTTCGGCAACAACCAATGCGCCCGTGCCCTTTTCGCGGAACTGGGCTGCGATTTTACCCACATCGGGGTTGGAGCCCGCAGCGATAACCGTAATGTCGGTTTCAACTTCGGGGTCTACCTTCTGCGTGGGGAAATAGCTCACCATCACGCGGGAATTTGGCGATTCGCTGTTAAAGCCCGAACGCACAAAAACCTGGAATTCGGGCGTGGCGGTTTCGTCGATAAGGATATTCACCGAAACGGGAATGGAACATGCTTTGTTAATGTCAAATGCCGCAGTGAGCAGCGTAGGAATATCGATGGGCATCTTCATAAGGCAACCTTTCGCTTAACGCCTGCTGTGAACCCAAACTGAGTTTATCAAACCCAGCATCATAAAGTTAACGATCATGAACGAAGAGCCGTAGCTGATAAAGGGCAAGGGAATGCCCGTTACCGGCATAAGGCCGCAGTCCATGCCAATGTTTTCCAAAATCTGGAACAGCCACATGCCCACTACGCACACCACGATGATAGTGCCAAACAGATCGCCTGCGTTGCGGGCAATGCTTATCGAAACAACGATGAGGCCGATGTAGAAAGCCAGCAGCACCAATGCGCCTACAAAGCCAAACTCCTCGGCCAAAATGCAGAATACGAAGTCGGTGGGAGCTTCGGGCAAAAAGCCCAGCGAACTTTGCGTGGCGTTCATAAAGCCCTTGCCAAAAAAGCCACCGCTACCAATGGCAATCTTTGCCTGCTGTACGTTGTAGCCGTCACCCGAAGAATCGTAAGTGGAGTCCATGAACACCAGCAGGCGCGACTTTTGATAGTCCTTCAAAAGCACGTCCTTGCCAGCAATGGAGTCGGCAATGGGGTCGATGATGAGCACTGCGGCAACCAGCACCACCAATGCACCAACCGTGCCCAGCAAAAAACGCCAGTCGGCGCCGCCGATAATAAGGGCGAAGAAGGCGATCATCAAATACACCAAACCGGTGCCCAAGTCGGGCTGCAGCATAACGCACACAAACGGAATGCCCATAATAACCAGGGCCTTCAGATACTCGCGCAAATCGCCCAAACGGCCGCCATAACGTGCCATAACAGAAGCCGCCAAAAGCACTACGGTAACCTTGGCGAATTCACCGGGCTGCAACTGTATGCCCAGGTTGATCCACGAACGACCGCCGTTAACTTCTACACCGATGCCAGGCAGCAACGGCGAGAGCAGCAACACCACGTTGATGATAAGAAACAGCGTGGTGTAGCCCGAAAGCGCGTGGTAATCCATGCGGGTAATAAGCACAAACAGCACCAAACCCACAGCCACGCCCGAAAGCTGACGGGCAAAGCTGTAGTCGGCATCGGCCGAAGTGGCCGAAAACTGAACAATAAGGCCGTAGCACACCAGCAGCACAGCAAACAGAATGAAGGGCGGGTTGATGTACTTGAACCTATGCGGCTTCATAGCACGCGCAACCGCCGGATCGGTTTGATGCAGGGAGTTGATTTCGTTAATCTGCGGCATTGGTACCTACCTGCGCTCCCTCGATGGCGGACATATCTTCTTCGCACTCCCCTGCTTCCGACTTGATGGCAGCGTCCATGATCTTGCCGGCAACAGGCGCACCTACCGTGCCGCCTGAGCCGCCTTCCTCAACGCAAACGCACAAGGCAAAACGGGGCTTATCGTAAGGCGCGTACATCGAAAACCAAGCCATGTCTTGTTTGCCGGCAACTTCGGCGGTACCGGTTTTGGCGGCAGCCGACCATTCATAGGAGCCGATGGCAGAAACAACGCCGCTGTTTTCGGTGGCCACACCGTGCAAGCCATCGCGAATAATCTCGTAATTGGCTTCGGTAACATCGGGGCGGCTGTCTTCTACGGTGTCGAAGCTAAGCACCGTGTCGCCCAGCGAATTACGCGCTTCCTTCAAAAGATGCGGACGCAGCAGCCTACCCGTGGCAACCGCCGCATAAGCACGCGCAACCTGAACAGGCGTAACCAATACATAACCCTGGCCAATAACCATGTTGGAATAGTCGCCGGGCAGCCATTGGGCTTCCTCGGGCACGTCCTTGAAGTATTCCTTCTTCCATGCAGGCGTTGGGATACGACCAGAAGCTTCACCCGCAAGATCTACCTTGGTGGCGGCAGAATAGCCAAATTCCTTAACGAAGTCCTGCATGGCTTCTTCGCCAATTGCCAAGCGCGCATCGTAGAAGCTCTTGGCAATTTCATAGAACACAACGTCGCACGAAACAACAATGCCCTCGCGCAGGCTAAGAGTGCCATGACCCGACCTTTGCCAGCACTTTTGAGGATACTCAGAGCCAAAGCCCGTCCACGTGCCAGCGCAATCCCAGGTTTTAACCTTGTCGGCAAAGCCATAAGTAAGGCCGGCCAAGCCGGTAAACGCCTTAAAGCACGATGCGGCCGGATAGGTACCGGCAATGGTGCGGTTCATGAGCGGATAATGCGATTCTTCGGTTTGGTAGGCGTCCCACACATCCTGCGAAATACCGCCAATAAAATGCTCTGGCTCGTAAGTGGGGTAACTTGCCATAGCCACAATGCCGCCGGTTTCTACATCGATGCACACGCACGATGCAGCCGTACCGGTGCCGCCCTTTACGGCTTCGGCCAGCAAACGGTCGGCGGTGTGCTGCACCTTGGCATCGATGGTGAGGTAGATGTCGTTGCCCTTGGTGGGCGAAGTTTCGCTAACCACCTGCTGCACCACGCCCGATGCATTGGTAACCAGCACACGCTGGCCATGGTCGCCAGCAAGCAGAGCATCGTAGGTTTGCTCGATGCCGCTTTTGCCTACCGCATCGCCCGACTGGATGTCGCGACCTTCGGCAACGTTAGCCAAGTCATCGGCCGAAGCAGTACCGGTATAGCCCAGGGCATGGGCGGCAAGCGCGCCGTAAGGATACGAGCGCGTGGTTCGAATCTGCGTAGTAATACCGGGGAAGGCATCGCGATGCTCGGAAATATAGGCGATGTCGCGCAGCTTAACGTCGCTGGCCACAACACGTTGGCTTTGCGCACCAGAAGAAGAATCCTGAATGCGGGAGCGCACTACTTCATAGGGAATGCCCAACAGCGAAGACAAGCGCAACAACACGTCGGAATTCTTAGCCACATCGGCATCGGCCAGCACTGTTTGCACCTGACGGTTGGTAACCAGGGCAACACCGTTACGGTCGTAGATAACACCGCGCGGGGCAGGTGTGGCCACGGTGGTGTACAAGTTGGCGTTGGCTTCTTCGCTATAGCTGGAAGCATCCAAAACCTGCAGGCCAAACAGCTTTGCCGTAAGCGCGGCAAATACACCGGCCGCCAAAACGCCCACCGCAACAAAACGGCTTCGCAAGCCTTCGCTTGTTGCCGGGCCGCCATTCATCGAAGCGCCCGAAGGTGCCGCCGAATGCGATGTTTTAGGAGCTTCGGCAGAAATGCCAACCGAAGAAACCGAACGCACACGCATGCGCTCGCGCGTACGAGCTGAAGTGGAATTGGCACGCACGCGCAGCACCACAATTAAAATGACGCCCAATACAACCAGAGCGGCAAGGGTTGTTAGGATTGCTGAGAGCACAGGCTAGCACCGGCCTAACGGAAACGCGTGGTATTAGGAACCTGCCAAGCTTCGTTTACCTGCTGGGCAAACGGCAAGCGGCGCATCACCAAGAACAGCACTGCGGCAATTACCGTATTCAAAACAGTAGAAGGCAGCACGCGCTGAACAAGCATATCCACAATGGAACCCTGGTAGCCCAATACCATAAGCACGATGGCAAACACCAGCTCAAACACGAACAAGGTAGCCGCAAAGGCAATAATGGGCATTGCGGGCGAAGAGTCGTCCAAAACCTCAAATACGCGCGAAAGGCAAAACGTTGCCAGCAAAAGCAGCAGCGCATTCAGGCCTACCGGCGTATGCGAAAGCAAATCGGCAATAAGGCCAAGTACAAAGGCGTACACGTAGGTGGTATCGGGGCGGCGCATAACAGAAAGCACCATAACGAAGGCCACGATAAAGCTGGGCACAGCCGCTGCCACCGTAAGGATGGGCGCAAACACCACCTGGATAACAACGATTACCGCGGCAAAAACAACAGGAAGCAACCAGTCACGCATTTAAGACTCACTTCCATTCGTAGAAGATTCATTAGAAGAAGCATCGGTTTGGCCCGAACCGGAAAGGGTGCTGGGGCTTACCGCATTTACCAAGTTGTTGGAAGTATTGGCATCGCTCGAAGCCGCAGCATCGCCGCTCATGCCCAGCACAACCAGCACTTCGCTCACGTTGCTAAATGAAGCATTCGGCGAAATGGAAATAGTGCGCGTTGCATCGCCCTGACGCTGCTCGACGTTGGAAACCACGCCAACCACCAGTCCGCGGAAATAACCGCCACCAAGGCCTGTGGTAATAACCGCTTCGCCTTCCTTGACCTCAACGCTTTCGTCCACGCCCTTAAGGTAGAGCGTGCCTTCAACCGAACCGTTAAGAATGCCTTCGGCACGAGAGCTTTGCAGCATAACGGCAACGCCGCTCTGCGCATCGTTGAGCAGGCGAACCTGCGAAGAATATGCCGTGGTAGAAATTACCTGACCAACCACGCCGGTAGAGCCCATTACGGGCAAACCGGCCTTAACGCCAGAATTTTCACCCACGTCGATGGTGATAACACGGTTATATGAATCGGAAGAATAGCCGGTTACATGGCCGGCAACCGAAGAAAAGCCGTAGGCGTCATGCAGGCCAAGCAACTGTTCGAGCCTGGTTGCTTCCTGGCGATACTCTTCAAGCTCTACCGCCATCTGCGAAAGCGTGGCGTTGCTTTCCTTCAGCTGGCTCATGGTTTGCCCGTCGGCTGTAAGGTCTTGAATAGAAGTAGAGGCCGAAGCAGCCAGCGAGCCGGTTGCCGTACCAATAGAAGTAAGGGGCGAAGAAACCGCGGAAGTTGCAGCCTGCATGGAGTGCAGCGGGCCTTCATCACCTTCGCGGGAATAAACGACTACAAGAATCAACGAGACCACCAGCAAAATTGCCAGCAGTCCCGTTCCCCCGAGGTGGCCGCCGAATGGGATCTTCTTTTCGTTCATATCCAGGGCCATGTCGTGAGTAGACTCCTATTTCGATCGCATAAGAACTTGCTTGAGCGCCGTGGGGGTTTCAAGAACCTTCAGGCAGCCCGAAACAACGTTGGTGAGCGCCGTTTCGCTGGTCCACACCGGAATTTCCAGCTGCTCGGAGAAGTAGCGATCCAAGCCGGAAAGCAAGCCGCCGCCACCCGTAAGCAGGATGCCGTTGGAAATAATGTCGGAAGCCAAGTCGGGGTTGGTCTTCTTAAACGTTTCCTTAATATGGACAACCATTTCGTCGATGGGGGCCTGCAGCGCATCGCGCACGTCCTCAGACTGGATGGTTACTTCCTTGGGCTGCTCGGTAAGCACGTCCTGACCAGAAATGATCATGTCGCGCTCGCGACCATCCTCGAACGGAAGAATAGAGCCAATCTTAATCTTGATGACCTCTGCAGTGCGCTCGCCGATCTTGATTCCAAGAAGATCACGCAAATGCGTTGCAATTGCTTCATCCAAGCGGTTGCCCGCAAGGCGAAGCGAAGACGAAGTTACGATACCGCCCAAAGAAATAACGGCAACCTCAGTGGTGCCGCCACCGATATCAACAACCATCGAACCGGTGGGCTCGGTTACTGGCAAATCGGCACCCATGGCAGCAGCCATAGGCTCTTCAATGAGGTATGCCTGACGAGCGCCAGCTTGGATGGTTGCCTCAAACACCGCGCGCTTTTCTACCGAAGTAGCGCCACAGGGGATGCAAACCACAATGCGGGGCTTGGGCTGCCAGGGGTAACGACGAGGTGCAGCCTTATTGATAAAGGCGCTGATCATAGCCTCGGTTACATCGTAGTCGGCAATAACGCCGTCGTGCAGCGGATGTTCAGCCGAAAACGTGTCGGGCGTATGGTTGATCATGTTCTTGGCTTCGTGACCAACGGCAAGCACGCGATGGGTGCTGCGCTCGATAGCAACAACGGAAGGCTCGTTAATTACGATGCCTTGACCGGTGATGGCAACCAGCGTATTGGCCGTGCCAAGGTCGATAGCCATGTCGTACGAAGACGACTGAGTGGCGTTTTGTACAAAATCAAGGAAAGACATGCTCATCCTTCGTGCAGAATTCTCCAAACGTAAACACAGATTTTATCACACCTAATAAAACCCCGCGTTTCTTCCATAGCCCATACAAAACGTATCCTTGTCCAAGACGCAAGGGCAGCTCACCACAGAAGTCCCAGCAAGCCCACCGCAGCTCACCACAAAAATCGCAACAAGCCCAAACCAGCTCTCCCCTTTGCGAGTTTGCCAAAGGCAAGCAGCAAAAAGCCCCGCCGTAGCGGGGCTAGCGAACCCGGGGGCATGCGCCAGTAAGTCAGCGAGCGGGATTATGGCGAGTACAGATGGAGTGAAGGCAAGCGCAGACGCACTTAGTACGTCAAGCCTGCCTGAATCGCCAGCGCGGCATCCAAGGCACTTTTGACGCAAAAAAAGCTCCCGCAAATCACGGGAGCTTTTTAAAAGTTGCGGGTTCTTCTTAGGCGAAGAAGATGCCGATTTCGCGAGCAGCGGAATCGGTGGAGTCGGAGCCGTGAATTACGTTCTCGTCCATGATAAGACCGAAGTCGCCGCGGATGGTGCCAGGGGCAGCCTCTGCGGGGTTGGTTGCGCCCATGAGGGAGCGAACCTTGGCAACAGCGCCTTCGCCAGAGATAACCATCTTTACTACAGGGCCAGAGGTGATGTAGGAGATAAGGCCATCATAGAAGGGCTTGCCCTCGTGCTCAGCATAGTTTGCAGCTGCCTGCTCGGGGGTTACCATGCCCATCTCAAGGCGCTCAACCTTAAGGCCAGCACGCTCAAAGCGGTTTACGATTTCGCCGATGTGACCGTTGCGAACGCCGTCGGGCTTGATCATGCTGTAGGTCTTTTCGATTGCCATGTTTCGTTCCTTTCGAATGAAGGGTTGCTTACTAATGTATGTTAAGGGCCTTGCGCCCTTGAACGCTGTTACTGCTGGCTGGTAAAGGAAAGTGCCACAGCGGAAACCTTCCAACCCAGGCCGTCGCGCACCAGGGAAACCTGATACGGAACCTCGCCACCCTGCGGGGTAGTTGCCTTTACGTACACCTCGGCGTTGCTGAGGTTGTTGGTTTGACCAACAATTTCTACCGAAGAGCCCGAAACGATGGAATCGGCAATACGAGACTTCTTGGTGTCGTCAACGCTTGCGGAATACACATCGTTGGAGCTGGGGTCGTTGAACAAGGCAGTTACCTGGTCTTGCTGGGAGGGAACGCCCAAGCCCTGGGTGTAGGCAAAGGTGCCGCCACCGGCCAAGATAACAATAAGGATAAGAATGATGAGGAAGACCTTAAGGCCGCGATGACGGCGCTTCTTCTTAAGAGGCTGACCCCAATCCTGGAAATCCTGCTCGGCATCCTGGAAGAACTGGCTGCCTGCCTGCTCTGCCGCCTGAATTTCGCGCATGATGCTGGTTTCAGAAAGCTGCATGGTGCCCATTTCAGAAGGGTCGAGCGGGCGCGACTGCAGGGGCACACCATCGCCCGGAACATCCAAGCCCGAAAGGTCGTTCTGCCTAGGCTCGGCAACCTGAACGGGAGCTTCATCCTGTACAGAAACGGGAGCTTCGGGCACAGCCTCTACTTCGCCGGTATTGCCCGCAGCAACTGCGGCAACCGCACGCTGATAATCAACGTTTGCAGCATCGTTGAACACATAGGTTTTATCGGCCAGGGCAGATTCAAAGGCGCGAACTGCCTTTTCCATCTTGCCGCCGGCAACATAGGCCTGGCCCATGTTGGCAAACAGCTTGTTGCGCGTTTGGGCCGGCATATCAAACTGCAAGGCGCTTTCGTAAGAAGCGATAGCATCCATGGGGCGATCGAGCGCCATGAAGCAAACGCCCAGGTTAAGCAGGGCCTTGGTAGGGTCAGGGTTCATTTCGTCCAAAGCGGCGGAACGGAATGCCGCGCCAGCTTCAGCAGATTTACCAAGCTTCAGCAAAGAATTGCCCAGGCCGGTAAAAGCCTTATAGGGCGTGGGGTAACGCGAATCCTGCGTAGCGGCAGTGAAGTTGGCAATGGCATCTTCAAAGTCGCCCTGGGAAGCGTAAACCATACCCAGGTTGTAGCTTACCGAGCCGGTAGCGTCGTAAGAAGAATCAATCATGGCCTGGGAATAGGCATGGATTGCTTCGTTCGGGTCGTTCAGCTTAACCAAGCAGTTGCCAATCTGGTGATACAGAAGGCCAAGCTCGCCCGGAGCCTTTTCAACAGAGGTGTCTTCGAGGCATTCAGTGAACTTCTGCAGAGCCACGTCGTAAGTTTTGGAAACGTAGGCGCTGCGCGCAAGCTGGAAAGTCTCGTTGTTCATATATAGTCCGGTTCCTCTCTTGCATCCCCTGCCCCAGCGATCGTTGCCGACCTGGGCGGATGCGATAAAAAGTTGGCGCCGTGTGCGCCGGTTGCCTTACTGAATAAGGCGAAGGTTAGTTAGCGCCTTCGATAACGATGGTTTCGATAACATCGCCCACACGCAGGCTCTTTACTACGTCAAGGCCTTCTACGGTTTGGCCAAACACGGTGTAGCCAGAATCCAGGAAAGGCTGTGCGCCCAGGCACAGGTAAAACTGGGAGCCCGCAGAATTGGGGTCCTGCGAACGAGCCATGGCCAGCGTGCCGTCCAAGTGCTTGTTGTTGGGGTTGGTGGTGTACTCTTCGTGAATGGTGTAGCCAGGACCACCGGTGCCCAAGCCTGCAAAGGGGTTGCCTTCTGCGGCCTTTACCTGCTCGGAGTCGAGCAGGCGGGTGTTAGGGCAGCCGCCCTGAATAACAAAGTCGGGCACATAACGATGGAATTTAAGGTCGTCGTAGAAGCCCTTCTGAGCCAGCTCTACAAAATTGCCCACGTGAATGGGTGCATCGTTGCCAGCGAGTTCTACGCGAACATCGCCCTTAGAGGTTTTAATAACGGCTACTTCGTTGCCGTTGGGCTTATATTCAGGCGTGTACATTGCCATGGTTACCCCAATCTTTCGCATTCGTAAGATGGTGCCCTCTACAGGATTCGAACCTGCGGCTTTCTGCTCCGGAGGCAGACGCTCTATCCCCTGAGCTAAGAGGGCACAACTGCCAGTATTATACGTTATGATTAGCAACATCTCTTTTTCCCCACGAAAACCAAAGGACAGGCCATGGAGCGCATCCATATCAGCGGCATGACATACGGGCCCAACGCCGTGGGCCGCGCCGAAGACGGCAAAGTTGTGTTTGTTGCAGGCGGCGCCCCCGGCGATGTTGCCGATGTAGAAATCACCCGCGAAACAAAGGGCTTTCGCGAAGGCAAAGTGGCCAACTTGGTTGAGCCCAGCCCTCTGCGCACACAACCCGCCTGCCCCTTTGCCGGCGTATGCGGCGGCTGCCCCTGGATGCACCTTAGCTACGAAGCGCAGCTAGAAGCCAAACGCGCCAATGTGGTAAGCCAGCTTTCGAAGATCGGCGGCGTTGCCCGCGAGCGCGCCGAGCAACTGGTGGCCCCCTGCATAGGTTCCAAACGCCAGTTGGGATATCGCAACAAGCTAGAGCTGGCAGCCGGGCGCGATGCACGCGGTTTGTTCCAGCTAGGCTTCCATGAACAAGGTGGAAAGCTTGCCGCTGCGCCCAAAACCTGCCCACTGGGCGCCAAGGGCATCGAAAAGGCACCGGGTGCTTTGCGCGGTGCGCTTTCCTATCTGCAGGGTCAAAGCGACCTAGGCATATTCCGCGTAGGCGTGCGCCGCAGCGTACGCACCCGCGAAACCGAGGTTGCGCTATGGACCGCACCCAGCGGTTTTCCGCGCAAAATGGCCGCCGACACTATTTCGAGCGCCCTAAAATGCACCAGCATTGTGCGCGTTATGGCCGAAGAAGGCAAAGCGCGCAAGGTTAAGAAGGTCGAAGTGCTGCACGGCCGCGGCAGTTGGGGCGAAACCCTGCTGGAAAACAGCTATCGCGTAAGCGCGCCCAGCTTTTTCCAAGTAAACACCGCCCAGGCCGAAAAGATGATTGAGCTGGTAATAGAGGGCCTTGAAGTCGATTCCGATTCAGTTGTGGCCGATCTATACTGCGGAGCCGGCACCTTTACCTTGCCCTTAGCGCAGCGCGCCGACTTCGTATTTGCCGTGGAATCTGCCGCTTCTTCGGTGCGCGACCTGCGCCGCAACATGGAAGGCATCGATGGCGAAATTGAGGTTATCGGTGGCGACAGCGCCCGCGAGCTGCCCACGCTTGGGCACCTGGATGCCCTAGTGGTAGACCCGCCACGTGCTGGCCTTGCCAAAGGCGTTGCCGAAAGCATTGCCGCTTCCAAGGCAGAACGCGTGGCCTACGTAAGCTGCGACCCAGCAACCTGGGCGCGCGATATTGCCCGCTTTGCCAACGTTGGATACGAACTAGTAAGCGCCACCCCGGTAGACCTTTTCCCGCAGACGTTCCACGTAGAAACCGTGAGCATCCTAAAACGCACCCGCAAGCGTTAGTGCCAGCAAGCGTTAGTGCCCGCAATGCCTGTCAACTAAAACTTCAACAACAGGCAACCATTGCAAGTCATTCGGCTGTGAACTGCATAAAAGAGTAAAATAAAGCGGTTAAACATCAGTGCAATGCACCACGCATGCCAATCGGTAAAAACGAGCCGCTTTTGCAGGGGGGGTTGTTTTGACTAGCAAACAAAACGATAAAGAATTTACTCATACGGCAAACGCAGATAGCGAAGCATCTAGCGCAGCAAAAACGCCCGCTGGGCAAGGTGCCACTATCACCGATTTCCTGAATGCGGCCGAATCGTACACCGTCAACGATATCCTTGCCGACTTGGGCGAATTCCATAAGGCCGACAGGGCTTATATCTTCCGTATCAACAGGGAAAAGGGCATTGCCTACAACACGCACGAATGGTGCGCCCCTGGAGTAGAGCCTCAGATTGAATACTTGCAATCCCTGCCCCTTGAAGAAATCCAAGGCGTAGAAGACGCCGTCAAAAAAGGCGAGCTGGTCATCGAAGACGTTGATGGCGAACTCGACCACGAAGACGCGCTGTATAAAATCCTCGAGCCCCAAGATATTCACAGCATTATCTTGGCGCCGCTTAACATCAACAGTGAGTTTGCAGGCTATATTGGCGTGGACAACCCCAGGGCAAACTGGCAAATGGGCTTTTTACAAACCGTCACATCGGTTGTTTTAAGCGCAAAGCTCGAAAGCGACGGCAGCAGGCAGGCAACGGAAGAATCGCAGATCCTGCTCAAAAAACTCTGCGAGCAGCACACCACCTTGTTCTATGTAAACCTTGCCACTGACTACATCCACGTATACGAAGCAAATGATGGCTACGGCGACAAATATAGCGCATCCCAAAGCTACGCAGCGGCCATGGGCGAATACGTAGAGCATGACATTGTCGAAGCAGACCGCAGTCGCATGCGTCAGGTTACCGCCGCCTCCGCCATCATGGAGCGCTTCAAAACCGAAGAAGCTTTTGAAGAGGCTTTTGACGATGCCTTCGCCGGCAAACTTCGCCACTGCACGCTGCGCTTCATCAAGGCCAACGCCGAAGGAACCTGTGCGGTTGTATGCGGCACCGATGTAACGGAACGCACAGAAAAGGAACGCCGCAACAGGGCTGAACTCGAAGAGCAGTTTGATATCGTTAACGCTCTGGCAAGCAGTTTTCTCAACGTATATGTTGTGAATTTGGAAGATGGCGAAGCCAGGATTGTCAAGCTTGCGGATGACTACAACGTGCGCGCCGTCAGGGATGTTGAAGGCTCAACGTTCCCGTTCGACGCGGTGGTGAGCCGCTGGGTGCGCGAGAATGTTCACCCAGACGACAAACAGCGCATCCAGGAAACCCTCAACATTGCCAACCTAAGAAGAGCGCTTGCAAAGCAAAACGAACTTACCGGCACGTACCGAAGCGGTGTTGGCAACGCTATCCATAACTACCAATACGAAATCAGGCGAATCGGCAACACGAACAGTGTTGTTGGCGGATTTACGATTATCGATGACATTATTGCGGAGCACGAGGAACGCGAACGCGAGCAGCGCGAACATGCCGAGGTCATTCAGTCAATCTCGGCCATTTACTCAACCATTTTCCGCGCCGACGTCGACACGCACGAATATGAAATCCTCGGCAGCGTTCCGCTTATGGCCAAGACGGCCGCAAGCACGGGCAACTTCGATGATGTAAAGGAAAAGATCATCGAGAACTTCATGGAGCCCGAATTCCATGCGGAAATGCGCAAGTTCTTGGACCTTGACACTTTGGCCGAGCGCCTTGCTAACACAAATACCGTCACCACCGACTATAAGTCCACGGCAAACCAGTGGATGGAGGCACGCTTCATTGCCAAGCGCCGCGATGAGAGTGGCACCGCCAAGGAAGTTCTCTACGTTGCCCGTGACATCACGGAAGAAAAGACGCACGACCTGGAACAGCAAGAGGCACTTTCGAACGCCTTAGCAGCGGCACAGCAGGCCAACAAAGCCAAGACCACGTTCCTGAACAGCATGAGCCACGATATCCGCACGCCCATGAACGCCATCATCGGCTTTACGGCGTTGGCCCAAACGCATATGACCAATCAAGAACAGGTACGAGACTACCTTGCTAAAATCAGCACTTCCAGCACCCATCTGCTTTCGCTGATCAACGACATTTTGGACATGAGCCGTATTGAGTCCGGCACGGTTAAGCTGGACGAAAAGCCCGTGCACATCCCCGACTTGCTGCACGATTTGCGCACGATGATCC
>CAVFVF010000034.1:0-13110 GCA_963625925.1 Eggerthellaceae bacterium
GCTTGGAAATCATCCATGGCATCTTTGCGCGGCACAGCCAAAACGTAATCCACCACGCTCATGCGTCCGGGCGGGCGACCAATGCCGCAGCGCACACGCATGAAATCGCGCGAACCGCACTTTTCGATGATGGACTTCAAACCGTTGTGGCCAGCATGCCCACCGCCCTGCTTAACCTTTACGGTGCCAGGGTTAATGTCCAGCTCGTCGTGAATAACAATAAGCTCTTCAACCGGGCAGTCGTATTCTTTAAGCAGCTTTGCAACCGGGCCGCCAGAAAGGTTCATAAAGCTTTGCGGCTTGGCCAAAATAACCTTGGTAAGCTCGCCGTTCAAACGCACCTTGCCTTCGCCCACCTGCGAACCACAGGTGTTCTTCCAGTAGGTAACGCCCCACTCCTGGGCCAGAATATCTACCGTTTCAAACCCCGCATTGTGGCGGGTGTGGGCGTACTCTTCGCCGGGGTTGCCTAAGCCAACAACTACGCGCATGGCCTACAGAGCAAATTCCGGGTCGAACAGGGCCGCAACCGACTTGTTGTCGTACACGTTGCTAATAGCATGAGCCAGAAGCGGTGCAACAGAAATCACGCGGATCTTGCCCACCTGCTTTTCGCTGGGAACAGCAACGGTGTTGCAAACAACCACTTCGTCAATCTGCGAAGCAGCAATGCGCTCGTATGCCGGGCCCGAGAAAATAGGATGGCTTGCGCACACGAATACCTTTTCGGCGCCCTTTTCCTTCAAGGTGGCAACAGCGGCGCACAGGGTGCCTGCGGTGTCGATCATGTCGTCGTTAACGATGCAGATCTTGCCAGCAACCTCGCCAATAAGCGCGGTGATTTCGGCCTTGTTATGACCCGGGCGGCCCTTGTGCATAATGGCCAGGTCGGCGTGCAGCATGTCGGAAAGCTTCTTAGCTGCCTTTGCACGGCCAACATCGGGGCTAACCACGCACAGCTTTTCGGGGTCGAGGCCCTTCTTCTTGAAGTAATCGGCAAAAATAGGCAAGGCCGTAAGATGATCAACCGGGGTGTCGAAGAAGCCCTGGATCTGGCCCTGGTGAAGGTCGATGGTAATAGTGCGGTTAATGCCTGCAGCGCTCATAAGGTTGGCAACCAGCTTGGCGGTAATGGGCTCGCGGGCTGCAGCCTTGCGGTCTTGGCGGGCATAGCCGTAGCACGGTACAACGGCATTGATGGTGCGGGCAGAAGCGCGCTTGGCGGCATCGGCCATGATAAGAAGCTCCATGATGGCTTCGTTTACATTGGGCGTGCTGGTGGACTGCACAATAAACACGTCGGCGCCGCGAACGCTTTCAAGGTAGCGCGCGTAAATTTCGCCGTTGGAAAACTTTTCGAGCTTAACGTTGCCAAGCGTGGTGCCCAGCTGGTTGGCAATTTCTTCGGCAAGCTCAGGGCAAGTAGAACCTGCGAAGATAGCCATGGTTTTGGTCATGTTGCTCATTAGTTGTTCCTCTCGTTCCAATGCTCAATTTCGGTTTGGCGCGCACGGCCCAAGCCAAGGGCCCCCGCGGAAACATCTTTGGTAATTACCGAACCGGCGCCGATGAGCGAATTTTCGCCCAGCTTAACCGGTGCCACCATCATTACGTCGCTACCTACGAAGCAGTTGTCGCCAATGGTGGTGGGCCACTTCTTTTTGCCGTCGTAGTTGCAGGTAATGGAGCCGGCGCCAATGTTTACGCCTTCGCCCATGGTGGTATCGCCAATATAGGAAAGGTGCGGCACCTTGCTGCCCTTGCCAATGGTGGACTTCTTAATTTCTACGTGCGTGCCGGCCTTAGAGCCATCGCACATGTGCGTGCCGGGGCGCAGGTAAGCGCGCGGGCCGCAATCTACGTTGGAATCCAGCACAGCTTCAATTGCCACGGTTTCTTCGACCTTGCAGTTGGGGCCAACCGTGGTATCGGTAAGGCGCGAATTGGGGCCAACAACGCTGCCCGTGCTTACGTGGGTTTTGCCCAAAAGGTAGGTAGCGGGCATAAGCTCAACATCAGGGTCGATGGTTACATCGGGGCCAATGTAGGTGGTAGCAGGGTCCCACATAGTAACGCCAGCGGCCATGTGCGCTTCGTTGATGCGCTGCTGCAGAACCTTGGTGGCCTGTGCCAGCTGGCTACGGGAATTTACGCCCAGGCATTCACTTGCATCCGCGGCCTTCAGCGCAAGCACGCGCTTGCCAGCTGCACGGGCAATGCCCAAAACGTCGGTAAGGTAGTATTCGCCCTGCGCGTTGTTGGTAGAAACCTGCTCCAACGCAGCAAACAGGGTTTCGATATCAAAGCAGTAAAAGCCCGAATTGCATTCGGTAACAGCGGCTTGCTGGGGCGTGCAGTCTTTCTGCTCTACGATTTCCTGCACATCGCCGGCAGCATCGCGAATAATGCGGCCGTAACCCGTGGGGTCGGCAGCTTCCATGGTAAGAACCACCACGGCGGCGTTTGCCTCTTCACGCGTGGCAACAAGCTGCGAAATGGTTTCGGGGCGTACCAGGGGCGAATCGCCCGTGAGCACTACCAGCGAACCAGTGCGGCCGGCCAGTGCTTCTTTAGCGGCCAAAACAGCATGAGCGGTGCCCAGCTGCTGCTCTTGAACAACGCAGGCTACGTCGTTCAGCAGGGGCTCAACAACCTCGCGGCCATGCCCTATAACGCCCACCACGTTTTGCACGCCGGCGGCATGCGCTGCGTCTACGACCCAGCGAACCAGCGGCTTGCCAAAAATTTCATGGGCAACCTTGGGTTTAGAAGATTTCATGCGAGTGCCTGCACCCGCAGCAAGAATGAGAGCTGATGCTTCCATGGACGCCTTTCTGCTCAATTGCCTTTAGCGTTCCAAGTATAGCAAACAAGGGGCATGCTTAGCGCTGCTGTACCGCGGCCAAGCCCGAGCACAGGGCATCCAGCAAAACAATGGCGTAATGCTGCGCGCTGCGTGCTTCGCCGGCTTCTTCCCACACTTCGCTAGGCAGGCTAATGGCAATGCGGCGGTTGCCCGGCTTGGTGGCCAAAAACGCCTGCGCCACGCGAGTGGAAAGGCTTTCCTCGTCGCCAAAGTCAACCACGGGCACGCGCGTTGCAGGCTGTTCTTCGCCCACCAGAATTTGCACGAAGTGCATGTTTTCATCGGGCGCAACCAGCAGCGATTCAGCGCTGGTAACCTTGGAAGCCGGGTTGGTGGCAAGCGCCAAGTTGCTCATACGTGCAGCAACCGAGCGGGTAAAGTCGGTTAAACCGAACAGGCAGATAAGGTTGTTTTCCAGCACTTCGGAAGCGCGGGCAAAGCCCAAACGCGGAATGGGGCTAAACGATTCCTTGCCCTTCCACGAATGCTGCAAGTGCAAAAGCGCGCGGAAGGTAAAGGCGCCGGCAATGCCATCGGAAGGCAGGCCCATGTTCAGCTGGAAGCGACGCAGGGCGTCTTCGGTGTGTGCGCCAAAAATGCCATCGGCTTCGCCGCAGCTAAAGCCCAAGGCCGAAAGGGCCAGCTGCAGGGTGCGCACGTCGGCGCCGTGGAAGAAGGGCACGCGCAAGAACAGGTTGCGGTCGCCCAGTTCAAACGAAGCGTCTACCAGCTTTGCCCATACAACATCGTTTACTTCTTCGGCAGTATCGATGCCGGCATCGCGGCACAGCGCCGCCACAGCAGCAACGGTTGCGTTGTCGAAGGTGCCAGAAGCCTGGGTTTGGGCCAGGTAGCCAGCTTTAATTAGCCTGCGCTGCACGTCTTCAACGGCGGCGCCGGTGTCGTTTTTCTTAATAGGATTCATTTGTGCTCTATTTCAGTCGGTCGACGAACCAATCTGCCATGGAAACAAGCAGGTCGCGCGCACGGGAAGGCGGCAACACGCCTTCCAGGCGCTCCTTGGCGTTGGCGGTGAGCTTTTCGGCGTAGGAACGGGCGTAATCGATGCTGCCCGCTTCCTGCATAATCTGCACCGCTTCTTCCAGCAGTGCCGGATCGGTGGCTTTGCTGGAAAGAATTTCTACCAAGCGTTCGCGCTTTTCGGTGTTCTGAAGGGCATGCACCACAACAAGCGTGCGCTTGCCTTCGGTGATGTCGCTTCGATAGTCCTTTTCTTTTGCTTCTTTGGTGCCCACCAGGTTTAGCAGGTCGTCCTGAATCTGGAAGGCGAGGCCGGTGTCAAGGCCGTAGGAACGCAGGGCTTCAACCTGCTCCGGCGTGCCGCCGCCCACCATGGCGCCAACGGCCAGGGGCACAGCGCCGCTGTAATGAGCGGTTTTGTGGGTAGCCATGCACAGATAATCGTCTGGCGAAATGTCGTAGCGGCCATCGCGCGCCCAGCCAATGTCCAGCGCCTGGCCTTCGACGGTGCTTTGCGCCATGGCAACCAGTTCGATGGCAACCTTTACCTTCATGGAATCTTCCAGCAGGTTATCGCGCATAACAATGCCGTTAACAATGGAAAGCGCCAGGTCGCCAGCGTTGATGGCTAGGCCTTCGCCTTCGGTAAGGTGCATGCAGGGCTCGCCGCGACGAAGGGTTGCCTCGTCGGCAATGTCGTCGTGGATAAGGGCTGCGGTGTGGAAGTGCTCGATTGCGGCAGCGCTGCTAAAGCTGCGGCGGATATCGCCCCCAACGGCGGCGCAGGCGGCCACGCAAATAAGCGGACGATGGCGCTTGCCGGCGTTGGAGCTGTACTTCTTGAGCGCATCGTAGAGGTACTTGTCCATATCGGGGTGGGTACCGCTGGGAATAAAGGCGTTGATGATAAGGCCAACCTTGGGCGCATAACGGGAAAGGTAAGCCTCAAACAGCTCGGGCGAGCCAGCCTTAGCGCTGGGCTCTTGCGCTTTGCAGTATTCCTCGAACTCGGCAATGGAGTTGGCCACTTCCGGGATCTGCATGTAGGGGGCGATGTCTATCATCATCAACGCTTTCCGTTTAGTGTTTTTTGTAGTGCCTGTTCTGGGGTTTTGCGAACTTTTGCCAAGTGCAAAAACCAAGAACTGGTAGGAGCGGTGGGACTCGAACCCACAAGCCCGAAGGCGGCGGATTTTAAGTCCGCTGCGTATGCCAATTCCGCCACGCTCCCTTGGGTGCGAACGCACAGGGACATGGCCCCTGCGCACAAGCTATTCCATGATAGCAAAAACCAGGGCGCTAATTGCATGCCGCAAGAATCATGCCCTGAAGAATATCCGACTCGCTTACCGTAAAGGCATCGCACTGGGCGGCTGCCAGCACTTCAAGCAGAATTCCCATGCCCGCAACTATGACGCTGGCACGTGCCGGCTCCAAGCCCACCACCTGCTTGCGCTCTTCCAGCGGAAGGCTGCGCAGCCGGTCGTAAATGCCTTGCAGGGTTGCCTTGGGCACAGTGGTTTTATGCACTTCGGCGGAATTGTATTCCACCATGTGCTTGTCGATGGAAACCACGCTGGTGGCGGTGCCTGCCACAGCCACAATGCGATCGATTGCAATGCCCTGCTGGCGCGCCTGGGCAAAGAAGGGCTGGAACTGCTGGCGCGCCCATGCGCGGGCCGCTTCGCATTCTTCGGGCGTGGGCGGGTTGCTTGCCAAAAAACGCTCGGTAACGCGGCGGCAGCCAATATTGAAGCTATGGGCCAGCTTGGGCTCCTGCCCGCCAACACCCAGCACTATTTCGGTAGATCCGCCGCCAATGTCGGCCACCAAAAGGTTTTCGCCTTCAAAGCCGCACGATGCCCCGCGAAACGATAGCGCCGCTTCACGTTGGCCTTCGATTACCGAAAGCTCCACGCCCAGGTTGCGCAGTTTTTCAACCAGCTCGGCGGAATTCTTGGCATCGCGCGATGCGCTGGTTGCCATGGCCACAATGGGAATTTCGGGGAACTGGGGCGTTTTGTGGGCGTTTACCACTTCGACGTATTCGGCAATCTGAGCCACTACGCGATCGATAGCGTCTTGGCGCAAAACGCCGGTTTTGTCCACGCCGATGCCTAGGTTGGTAATTTCGCAGCGGCGGGCCAGCTCGGTTAGCTGCGCGGTGGCTTGCGCGGGCTCGGGTGCGAGCTCGGGTGCGGCGGTGCCGTCGAGTGCGAGCTCGGGTGCGGCGGTGCCGTCGAGTGCGGGCTCGGGTGCGGCTTGCGGGCGTTCCTGCGCGGGCTCGGGCGCGGCTTGCGGGCGTTCCTGCGCGCTGTCAGGAGCGCTTTCTTCCGCGCCCTCCACCTGCGCTAACAACAATCGGCACGTTACCGTGCCGATGTCCATTGCTGCTATTCGCTTTGCGTTATTTGCCATAGCCAAATATCACATCCAATACGCCGGAGTACCACGTGTCGGGGGCCTTCACGCTGCCCGAGGTTATGGCGTACAAACGCTCGGTGCTGCGGCCGTTGCTGGTGGAGGTTACACCTTCAACGTTTACCACTCTTTCGTCGGAGCGCACCCAGCCAAGCTCGGAGCGGGCGTAGTCTTCTAGGCCTTCGTCGGTGTTTAGGTAATCTACCTGGGTTTGCATTTTTGCGTTATACGATTCCAGCGCGCTGTATTCGGCCTGCAACTGCTGCAACGAGCGTGTTTCGTTGTAGAGGTTCTGGAAGCACGGGAACAGCATTACCGCCGCCAGCATAAACACGGCGCCGGTTGCGGCAACACGCGTTGCCCATTGGGGCACATGCTCCGGCATCGCAAACGGAATGCCAAAGGGCAAGCTTAACGCCGGGCCCTTTTTGCGGCCTTCTTCGGCCATGCGCGAGCTTCTGCGCTGGGTTGCGCCCATGCGCATGTCGTACACGGCGGCACGGCTGCCCCCGCCTTGTTGCTGCTGCATGCGCTCTGCTTCAGCGCGTTCGCGAGCGCCCACCGTACGGTCAAACTGACGATCGGCCTTAACGGAGCGGAACTTCTTTTTTAAGCCCGCTACCAGGCCTTTTTCTTGCTGGCCACGATGTGCGCGCTGCTCAGAATCGGGCGAGGCGGCATAACGGGAACTGCGTTCGGCGCGCTCTTCGACTTCGCTGTAATAGCCAAAGCTCGAACGACCAGAGCGATTGGTGCGCGAGCGCGATGCCTGCGCATCGAAGCTGTTGCGGGTACGACCCACAGGCGCATCGAAGCTGTTGCGCGTAGGCATTGCGGGCATGTCGAAGTTGTTGCCGGCAGAAAAACGCCTGGCCCGCTTGGGAGCATCCTCGTACCTAGGTGCTTCTTCATACCTGCCGCTGCGATGAGGCAGCATGCCTTGCATACGGCTTTGACCATAGCCTTCGCCATAGGAAGCGCCACTTGCATAACGGGAACTGCGTTGCGTACCACTGCTTGCAGCCCCGGCGTTAAAGTGCGCGTTTGGTGCCATTGCACGCGAGCTGCGTTGCGTACCACGGCTTGCAGCTCCTACAAATTGATTACGGCTCCTACCAGCGGTTTTGGGGACATTGCTGGTAGAAACATTGCGAGAATTGGGCAGGAATGCAGGCGTACCAAAATCCTGCTCGCCCAATGCGGCAGAGTACCTATCGTATGCACGGCGGGAAGAAGATGAAGGGGAAACGGTACGCGGCGCGGAAGCCCCATGGGCTTTCACCTCGTCAAACGAGAGAATTTTAGCGTCCAGCGTCACGTTGGAATGGTCCCCTTAAGCATTGTGGTGTGGTTTAGTGGTACGAGTAATGCTTTAGTTGTTCAACTATAGCATGGAAATGGCTGGTAAACCGATATTTGAGCAATAAAAAAGAAGCCTGCATATAGCAGGCTTCTGGTTAGCGGCAGCTTTATCGTTTCGCCAGATAAAGCGTTGAGTTTTCATTCGCGAAATTGTGCGCAAAACATGTGCTCCCCCGCCCCTGCCGCGAGCATTGCCCGGTCGCGCTTTCAGGGCAGAAATAAGCCCCTCGCGCCATGGCAGAAAGAGACCCTTTGCGCCAGGGCAGAAATAAGCCCCTTGCGCCATGGCAAAAAGACCCTTTGCGCCATGGCAAAAAGAAACCCCTCGCGCCATACGTTTAACGCAGGCGGAGGGGTTTTGGTTCGCAAACTATGCGGCTTGGAATTTATTCCTCTTCCAGAGCAGCAGCCACTTCGTCGGTGATGTCCATGGTGTGGTAAACGCTCTGAAGGTCTTCCAGCTCTTCCAGACGGTCTACCAGGCGCATAACCTTCTTAGCATCGCCAGCAGAAACTTCGGTGGGGGTGGTGGGCTCCATGATGAATTCAGCACCCTTGGTTTCGATGCCCTGCTCTTCCAGGCCCTTCTTTACTGCAATGAGATCGGTGGGAGCGGTGTATACGATCCACTCTTCGCCAGCGTCTTCGTAATCGGAACCGCCAGCTTCGGCAACTGCCATCATGAATTCGTCTTCGTCAACGGCGTTTTCCTTATCGGCAACCTTCTTCTGGTCGGACTTGATTACCTTTTCGACCAGGATCTGGCCCTTCTTTTCAAACTGGAAGGCAACGGAACCGGAAGTGCCAAGGTTGCCGCCGTGATGATTGAAGGCAGCGCGAACGTCGGCTGCGGTGCGGTTGCGGTTGTCGGTAAGAGCCTCGCAGTAGATGGCAACGCCGCAGGGGCCGTAGCCTTCGTAGATTACGGTTTCGTAGTTAGCGGCGTCCTTGCCAGAACCAAAAGCCTTGTCGATAGCGGTTTTGATTTTGTCCTTAGGCAGGGAGTAGCTCTTTGCCTTATCGATAGCGGCTGCCAGGGAAGCGTTGTTTTCAGGGTTGGGATCGCCGCCCTCCTTAGCCGCAACGGTGATGTTACGGGAAAGCTTGGAGAACAGTGCGGAGCGCTTAGCGTCCTGTGCTGCCTTGCGGTGCTTGGTGGTTGCCCATTTTGAATGCCCTGACATATAGTTACCTTTCCGATGGTGATAATTCCGACCCGTTATTCTAGCACATAGAAGGCTCGCTGCAGGCAGGGGGCAGAATGCGCCAGCTAGACTACATCTTGGCTGGTGGTGCTGGTTGTGGTGGTTGGGCTGGTTGAGCTGGTTACGCGCGCCGGGCGGCGCGGCGACAGCGGGCTGGCTGGCGGGCCGGCTAGCGATGCGGCGGGCGAGCTGGTACTGCGGCGGCGCTGGTGGGCGGCGCGGCTGGTTAGCTAGCGGCGCGGCGAGCGATGTGCGCGGGTTCACGAGTCGCACCGACCCAGCGAATGAGCAGCGAATGCACAAGGAGGCAACATGGCGCTTATCGAACTTCAGGATGCAAACGACGCGCGTCTTCGCGTGTTCAGCGCCATGACCGATGCCGAGCTGCGCGATCCAAAGCAGCTGGTGGGCCTTCGCCTTGCCACAGGCGTTGAGGTTTCTGACGAAGGCCTGTTCATTGCCGAGAGTAAGAACGTCATCGAGCGCGCCATGGATGCTGGGCTGGTGCCGTTTGCCCTGCTCACCGATAAACGTTGGGTTGAGCCCAGCCGTGGGCTTTTTGCACGCGTGGCAGCTGCAGCGCCTAGCGCTCCCCTGTTTGTTGGCACCCGCCAGCAGGTGCATGAGCTAACCGGGTACGAGCGTACGCGCGGGCCGCTGGCAGCATTCCACAGGCCTAAAATGCCCACAGTTGAAGAGCTGCTGCAGGGCGCAACGCGTGTGGCCGTGCTTGAGGACATAACCAACTTCACCAACATCGGCGCCATCTTTCGCAGTGCCGCGGCGCTGGGCATGGACGCCGTGCTGGTTACGCCCGGTTGCCACGATCCTTTTTACCGACGCGCCAGCCGCGTTTCGATGGGCACGGTGTTTCAGGTGCCGTGGACGCGCATTGGCACCGAGCGCGATTGGGCCACGCAAGGCGTGCCGCAGTTGCAGCGCTTGGGCTTTACCGTGGCCGCTCTGGCGCTCGAAGATGATTCCATTGCGTTGCAAAACCCGCAGGTGGCAGGTGCCGAAAAGCTGGCCCTGGTGCTGGGTACCGAAGGCGATGGGCTGGCGCACTGCACCGTTGCCGCATGCGACTGCACGGTGAAGATCCCCATGGCGCACGGGGTAGATTCGCTCAACGTTGCCGCTGCCAGCGCCGTAGCCTTCTGGCAAGTGCGCGGCCAATTTCTGTAGCCTGCCGTGAAACCAGCACGCGGCCAGTTTCTGTAGCCAGCTGTGTAGCCAGCACGCAGCCAGTTTCCGTAGCCAGTTGCGAAACCAGCACGCGGCCAGTTTCTGTAGCCAGCACGCGGCCTGTCGTGAAACCAGCACGCGGCCAGTTTCTGTAAAGCGTTCCCACAAAAAAGCGAGCACCCCGCAGGGTGCCCGCTTAAAGGCGGCAAAACGGTTCAAAACCAAATTTCGGGGGTCGATTGGCAAAAAATGCATCATCGGTTCCGGCAAATCGAGGCTTGAAGCCAAGTTACGCAACGAATCATTGCGGGTTGTGGTTTATTACTTGTCAGTACGGAATAATTCTTCTACAGAACCATGGAATATGTCCAACAACCCTGAACCCATGAGTCAAAAATTGCCAAACACCCCCTGAAATCTGGTTGAGGCCTCAAAAATAGGCCCAGATCGAAGGGGAAAGCGGCCAAGAACATGCGAAGCGCCCTTCGATCTGCCCCTAGGCTTCGGCCCGTCTCTGGGGCGCGGCCTTCTCCGCTGCGGGCTGGCCCTAGGCTTCGGGCTGCCCTGTTTTGGTGCGGGCTGCCCCTAGGCTTCGAGCTGCTCTTCTTCGGCCTGCCCCTGGGGTGCGGCCTTCTCCGCTTCGGCCTGCTCGCGCTCTACCACCAGCTTCATTGCTTGGATAGCGCATTCCAGCATGGAATCGTCGGGCTCGTTAGTGGTTAGGCGCTGCATTTGCATGCCGGGCCACAGCACCACGCGTACCAGCGGATTGTTTGGGCGGCTGCCGGCCCACTTCACCGTAATTTCGTACGAAATGCCAGCAATGAGCGGCATGAACAGAATACGCACAGCGATGAGCAGGGCAAACGCCGCCGGGCCACTGATGCCCCAGCTGGCAATAAGCAGGTTGAGCGGGATGATGGTGTACACCAAAATGGCCACGATCATAACCATGATGAGAAACGCCGTGCCGCAGCGCACGTGCAGGCACGGGAACTGGCGAGCGTTTTGGGGCGTGAGCTCCAGGCCGTGCTCGTAACAGTGGATGGTTTTGTGCTCGGCGCCGTGATAGGAAAACATGCGCTTGATGTCTTTCATGCGGCCGATGAGCCACACATAGAACACGAAGATGGCCACGCGCATTATGCCGTCCACAATATTCCAGGCCAGCGGGCTTTGCTCGTATTCGCCCACCAGCAGGTTGGAAGCCAGCGCCGGCAAGAAGATGAACAAACCCACGCCCAGCACAATGCCGAGCACCATGGAAATGGCCATTTCGCCCTTGCCGAAGAAAGGTTCTTCTTCGGTGGTGGACTGCTCGGCTGCGGCGGCCTCGGCGTCGGCGAGCCCCTGGCCTGGCTCTGCGATGGCTTCGTCGGCGGCTTTGGCGTCGGCGGCAGCAACGGGGACGGAATCAGACTCGCCTGCAACAGCAGGCTCAGTTACCACTTCCAACTTTGTTTGGGCACCGAGCGCATCGATGACGGTATCGGGGCGGCCGAAGTCGTACCTCCAAGAAAACGGACGTTCTTCTTCGGTGGAGGGTTGCTCGGCAGCGGCCCCGGCGGCAGTGACAGCGGGAGCTGCGGTTGCAGCGACCTCGGCGGCTGGGCCTACGGCAGCAGCGGCGCCGGCTGGGCTGGTGGTTGCGGCGGCGGGAGTTACGGTTGCGGCGGCCTCGGCAGCAGCAGCAGCGAAATCGCTCGCAGCGTCATCAGCGGCGGAAGCTTTAGCTGGTTCACCAGCAGCAGCGTCGCGTGCTTCAGTCGTGCTTTCGGCAGCGACGCCCTCCCCTTCTTCATCTTCTTCGGCATAGGCATGGTTGGCAGCGATTTCGAGCGCTTTGAAGCCCAGCACCAGCGAATCCACCAGCGCAACGCAACCGCGCACCAGCGGCCAATCGAACCACTTGGGGCGGTTTCCCTTCTTGGAAAGCGGATGCTCTTCGGTGTGCATGTTGCCATCGGGTTCGCGCACCGCAACAGCCCAGTTGAGCTTGCCGCGCATCATGACGCCTTCGATAAGCGCCTGGCCGCCAATATGAGTGCGGCGCTCGCCGTCTTCAGCGAACGCGCGCCTTAAGTCGCTTTGCTTGGGCATGCCCGGCCGCTACTCCCTTTTAACCTTGGGATACGGATTGCCGCAGCACATTTTGCCTTCGGGGCAAGCGCCGCGCACGCACGGCGCACCGGCGTCCATGAAGATGTAGGGCGCGGTGGGACGAACCAGCTCAAGCATCTTGTGCGCCATTTCGCGGATTTCCCACTGGGCGCGATTGCAGCAACGCAAGCTAAGGAAGTGCAGAAGCTCGCGGATATTCATAGTAATGACGATCTTGGTTTCGGCCGCATTGGGGAGCAGGTAGCGCGCGTCTTCGGCGGGCACGCCGGCTTCAAGCAGCTTATGATATGCGTCAACAACGGCATCGATGGCCTGGTCAAACACTTCTTCAGTTTCTTCGCTGGCAGCAATCGAGGGCGGCTTTACCACCTGCACGTCGCCGGCAAACTTGACGTAGCGCTGCGACTGCTGGTTGAAGCTGGCCAAACGATGGCGCACCAGCTGATGCGTGAGCGCGCGCGAAACACCGTCGACGGCGAAGGTGTAGCTTACGTGCTCCAAAGTGGAAAAATGACCGGAGCTCATGATGGTGCGCAGCACGCTTTCCACGCGCTCGGGCGGCATGGTTTCCATGAGCTCTTTGGCGCCAACGGGCGCATAGCAAAGACGCGCAGCGGTGGCCACAGCGCGCTCGGGGTTTTCGGGGTATTGCAAAAGCTCTACGTTCATAGGGCTCATCCTTTTCTTCGGTGTTTCGCCAGGTGCGCCTGACGCCTTGTCCAACAGCAATAATAACGCACCCGCCAGCCCCTCCAAGAGGCTAAAGCCTACTGACAAAATTCTTCCGCGAAATGCCGACAGGCTTGCGCGGTTGCGCGCAGCGGCCCACCCGCAAGGGCAGCCAGCTTGCAAGAGCGAGTTGCGCGCAAGGGCAGCCAGCGCGCAAGGGCGGTCCGATCGCAAGAGCGAGTTGCGCACACAAACGACCCACGGCTTCGCCGCCGCGCACGCACCCAAGCTGTACACAAT
>CAVFVF010000034.1:13120-16203 GCA_963625925.1 Eggerthellaceae bacterium
ATGCCGACAGGCTTGCGCGGTTGCGCGCAGCGGCCCACCCGCAAGGGCGCCCCTATCGCAGGGGCAGCGCACACGCAGGAGCGAATTGTGCGCACGCGCAAGGGCGACACGCCCGCAAGAGCGAGTTTCGTGCACAAGCGACCCACGGCTTTGCCGCCACGCACGCACCCAAGCTGTACACAATCGCTTCCGATCCCACGCCCGAGCACCCTCACCCACACCCAGCAAAACCGGGCCACACACCGTCGCGCGCCGCCCTCAAGCCCGATCACTTCAGCTGCGCACGAACGACCCGCGCAAGGGTAGCCCGCTCGCAAAAGCGAGTTGCGCGCATGCAAGGGCAGCCCGATCGCAAGGGCGGCCAACCTGCAAGCGACCCACGGCTTCGCCGCCACGCACGAAGCTGAATCCCTCGCGCCGCCGCTACAGCGTTTCCTTGACGCATATAGCTTTCACGCGATACGCTTCACATGGGCCGCCTTCCCCTGCATGGGCCAAGGCCATTCCGCAAGGAACCAAGGAGGACAACGATGGGGCTTCACTATTCGCTCGACGTATATATGGGCAACCTGAACGATTGGTACCTGCCGGTGTACATCGGCTGGGGCATCGCGATGGTTTGCTTTTACTGGTTTTATTACAAAAGCATTCGCATGGGCTTTGCGCATAAGTGCTCGGGCATGTCGTGGCAATGCAACATGTGGAATTTCGCCAACGACTTTGTGTATGTGGTGGGCTTCGATCGCTGGTTTAATGCAGCTTCGCCCACGCATCATTGGTTCACGATGTTTTTGTGGGTTGGCCTGGTTATTTGGTTTGGCATGGAGTTTATTGCGCACTACCAGTGCATCAAATACGACCTTCGCCGCGAGATTTTCCCGCACGCCAAGAGTTTCCGCAATGCGCTGCTTATGTACGTGGGCGTGCAGGTTTGCTTTATCGCGTGCTACTGGTTCTTGTGGAGCGTGCTGGAAGACCCGCTGTGCCACATCATGTTCCTTACCACCTTTACCGGCTGTGTTATCTGGAACTTCCAGATGAGCAGCAAGCGCGGTAGCCGTCGTGGCGTACACGGCAGCGTGGCCGTGGCCCTTATCGTGGCGCAGGCGGTGGGCTACTTCCTGATCATGCCCAGCTTCGACCCCATCATGGCCAACTTCTACGTGTACTTCGCCGGCGTTGCCGCAACGGGCGTGGCCGTGGCGTACTTCCTGTATTGGCGCAGCCTGCCAGAGTACAAGCCGGCAGGGATAGCCGACCCAGCGCAACAAGATGAGCATCCAGGCGTGACCGACTAAAAGCTGAGACTCGAGCCAAAGCGCGGCCGTGCGCGGCCGAACCTCGCCCGTGGGCGCCGGTGGCGGCACCGCTGCAATTGCTGCGCCCCAAACAGCCCCAACGCAGCGCCCAGCATACCCATAACCACAAAACGGCACCCCGTTGGCAATTTTTGCATCACCGGTGCGTTAAAAATTGCCATTTTGCTGGTTTGGGCCCCTTTTCTTAATACCTTTCGGGCAAGTTACTCTACAAAACTACCAATACCGTTGCGTAATTAGCTCCAAAGCAAGCAAAATCACGAACCAATGCGTTAAAAATTGCCAAAGGACCCCCGTTTCGTGGTTTTGGAGCTTCACAAACCGAAAGATTCCCTAAATCGCGGCAGAACAAGGCAAGGCCGCCGAAGCGCAAGGCGCAGCCAACCTGGCTGCCGCAAAGCAGGCCTAATTGCGCAGAGGTAAAACCGCCCGAAGCGCAGAGCGCTTAAAACCGACCAGGTGCAGCCCTTAGCCTCCGACCAGGTGTTCCACCCCAGGTGCGCGCCCCTCGCTCGCTCTTCGGGCAGACTCTTCAAGCACGCCGCGCTTCACTCTCTGCTCAGTTCTTTTTTCAAAGCCTGACGCTCTTGCCATCTATCCTTCCGGACAATGCGCAAGCGAACCCCCAAACGTCGCGCCGCCGCATTCGCTACTTTGTCAAACTCGCAGATATTCTTTAGCTGCCCATGAGTAACAGAGATCACATGAACCCCCGTCGACTCCAGCTCGGAACGGCGCATTGAGTCTTTGTTGATTTTCGCTTTCCCGCTATGAAACTGATCGCTGTCATACTCAAGCGCCAATTTGCTTTCAGGCCAATACAAATCGCACCTAAATCTAGTCCCTGCGATTGGGTCGTTAAACTTTGGCAGCGGAAGACCGTACCCGCCCAACGAAGTAGGAAGGCAAAGCCTAAGCATCAATTGCGTTTCGGCTGGAGAGGCGGAGCCTTCAACAGCATAGTTAACTGCTTTGCTGAATTTTCTAAAGCCTCTTTCATGCTGGAGCCTATCCCCCAAAGCTCGCAACGCCTCAATTGACGATCTTGGCTTAAACGTCCTGCCCGTGCCCTTGCTATAAGTCCCGCAAAGCTCGCATACAGTGGCTGCAAGCTGGACTACAGAAAGCTTGCTGGCAAGTTGAAACAAACACAACTCCGGGCTGGCAACAGCAACCACTTCATTGACTGCCATGTAGCTCCTTCTGAGCATATGCGAATCAATATGTGCAATCTCATACTTGCTTTCCACGTGCCGCTTTTGGCTCTCCATGAAATGCCTGGGGCAAGCGCGAATGCCAAGTTCTTTGAGCATCATGATGTCTTCCACGCTGGGCGAATATCCGTGACCTGGTACGGCTTGGGTTTCGCGGGGGCGCTCGTCTAGGTCGTGCTGACGCCAGTACTCTAGCGCGGATTCATGTCCGATAAACAACTTCATGTCGCGCACGATACACGCGGAATCTTAATTTGATTGGAACGTGAGTCGAAAGCGATGCGAAAGTTTGTGCAAAATTTTGCAAAAGTTTGTCGAATTTAATTCGAAAAGAAGTGCAAAATCGTGCGAGAAAATTTAAAAAGCGCAGATGAGAAAGCTGGCGAATCAACAGCGGCGGCCAGATGGACAGGCCAGCGGATCAGCGGCGGCAGACAGGCGCCGGCGGCCAGGTAGCAGGCCAACGGGTCAACGTTGTCGGCCAGATCGCAGGCCAACGGGTCAACGTTGTCGGCCAGATGGACAGGCCAGAGCGCGCGCTGCCCAACAC
>CAVFVF010000035.1:0-15748 GCA_963625925.1 Eggerthellaceae bacterium
GGCTTGGTCTGGCCGGGCGGCTGGCCTGGCTGAGCTTGATTGGAGCTTCCTAGACCCGGCTGGTCCGTCTGGCCCGGCTTGGCCTGGTTTGGTGCGTTAGTTTTCGCAATCCCAGGTTTTAGCCTTGGGCTTGGATTCGCGCACGTTTACTTTCTGGCTGGCCAAGCTAACGCGCGAATGGGCAGGAATGCTTTCGGTTACAAAGGCGCTGCCTGCAATAACGGTGTCTTCGCCAACTACCGTTTCGCCACCAAGCACGCTGGCGTTGGAGTAGATGGTTACGTTGTCTTCGATGGTGGGGTGACGCTTTACGCCGGCAAGCTTCTGGCCTGCACGGGTGGAAAGAGCGCCCAGGGTTACGCCCTGGTAGATCTTCACGTGGTTACCAATAATGGTGGTTTCGCCAATAACCACGCCGGTTGCATGGTCGATGAAGAAGTACTCGCCAATTTGAGCGCCTGCGTTGATGTCAACGCCGGTGCCGCTGTGGGCGTACTCGGTCATGATGCGGGGGATAAGCGGCACGTTCTGCGTGTACAGCTCGTGTGCGATGCGGTATACGAAGATGGCGAAGAAGCCCGGGTAGCTGAAGATGATCTCTTCCTTGCTTTGGGCGGCAGGGTCGCCGTCAAAAGCTGCCTGAACATCCGTGAGCAGAATGCGCTGGATTTCGGGCAGCTTGCCAAAGAAGTGGGCGCAGATGGCGTCTACGCGCTGCTCAAGCTCTTCTTCGGAGAGGTTGGCGTTTTGGAACAGCAGTGCCTCGGATAGTTCATGGCGCAGTGAATCTTCGATGCGGATGAGCGATTCACCAATGAAGTATTCGGGGTTGGTGCCCGTGGGGGTTTCATCGCCAAAGTAGCGCGGGAACATTACGCGGCGCAGGTCTTTGATGATGGTGATTACCTTTTTCCTGTTAGGGAAGTGGTGGTTTGGGTCGGTGAAGAAGATCTCCTTCGCGCTGTAGTTCTGCGCGATGCCTGCAACGATGGCGTCCAGGTTTTCGTTGAACATAAGGGGCCTCTTTCATTAGGGTGCTGCGCAAATTGGCTGCACAGCGCTTTGTTTTCCATATCCTACCCTGTTTGGGCCATGGGCAATAGGGGAGTTTCGCTAAATCATACTAATTTTGTAGGTTTATGGACAGAGTGGCAAAAAATGCGTCTAAAGAATTTCTCGTTTCCTGTTGCGTCAAGGCCCAAATTTGCCAAAATCGCAGCTCATAGCCTTGCTGGAAGCAATTTTTAGCTTTAATTGCTATCAATTGATAGTATACTTGCAATCAAACGATTGTTAGAATCGCCCTATCCAAGCGCTAGGAGAAGCTATGAACGAAGAAGTTGATGCAAGTTATATAAAACAGGTGCGCGGTAAATATCACCTTACGCAAAAGGCTTTTTCCCAGGTGCTGGGAATAGGCGAGGCCACTTTGGCCCGGTACGAAAACGGGCAAAAGCCTACTCGTGCCATGGCCAACCTTATACGTGCTGCAGCAAACCCTGAATTTATGGCGGAATGCTTGCAGCGTGACGGGCATCTGCTGCCCGATGCCCAGCGTGATGATGCCGAAAGCATCGTGTATTCCTTGCTCACTCTGGACGAGGAAGGCAACGTTATGGATATGACCGACATTTACATGATTACGCTCGACCAGGAAATCCTGAACGAAAAGGTTTCGCTGGTTATGGCTGATGCCTTTAGGGCGCTCGATAAGGCTAAGTTGGAAAACAATGAAGAGCGCGTTGTCCTATTGCAGGACATAATGCGCCAATTGGCGTTATTGAAGCCGACTATCGTAGACGAGCAGAACGCCAACAAGGTAAAGCAGGCTGAATTGCGCGGTAGGGTTGAAAGCCTTCAGAAGCTTGTTGAATGCTGCGATTACCGTGCAGCATAGGCAGGCTGTTATGGAAAATATCAATGAATCAGCTCATGATCCTGGTGCTTACACTCAGGATGAATTTGACGCTGCAAAAAACGTCATACTTGCAGCTTTGACCGAGTCGCCGGAGCTAAAGCCTCAGGTTCAACCTACGGCCATTTTGCTTGGAGGGCAAAGTGGGGCAGGTAAAACAACGCTGCACGGACTTATTCGCAGCTATTTTGCCGGCAACCAGATTACCGTCAACGGCGATGGTTTCCGTTCGTATCATCCGCGTTATAGGCAGCTCGATAAAGAGTATGGTCCCGAATCGGTTAACTACACCGCCAAATGGGCAGGCGCTATGACCGAAGCCGTAGTAGATGCTCTTTCTGTTGTGGGCTACAACCTTGCGGTTGAAGGCACGCTTCGCACAGCTGAAGTACCTAGCAAAACGGCAATGCTACTGAAAAGCCGCGGCTATAGCGTGCACCTGGCGGTAATGGCGGTAAAGCCAGAAATATCACTGGTAAGCTGCCAGATTCGATACGAGCAAATGCGCATCGCTGGTACCGTGCCACGCGCTACCGATCCAGCACACCATAACCTCATCATTCAGCAGATAGTAAGCAATCTGGAAGTGCTGGAGCAGGGTGGCTTGTTTGAGGGTGTGTATCTGGTTAATCGCGCAAAAGAGGTGCTCTATCCTGCGCCTGGAACCGCTCAGAGTGCGTCAGCCGCGCTGCAGCAGATTCTTTTTGGTGAGTGGACTCCCGCCGAAACCATGCATTACGAGCAGCTTAAAAAGCAGCTAGAAGCCTTAAAAGCAGCGGGCAAGCATAGCTCGCGCAAAGCTACTTCAAGGAAGTAACGCCACTGGTGGCTAGGCTGGCGGCCATTTCGCTTAGGCGCTTGGCGCTCATGCGTTTGCCGCCGGCCACCCAGTGCTGGTAAAGGGTCACGCAGGTGGAATGAACAAACACCATAGCGGCCGAAATCTCAGTGCCGGAAAGGCTGCCAAAACCGCGATCGTCAATGTGGCCTAGCTGCAATTCCTTTTCAATCATCTGCTGGCAGAATTCCGACTTTCGGGCATAACAAACCACGCGTTCGTTCAATTTACTTTTTTCGCCAGCGCTGCATAGCGACCTGACTAATTGAACCGCAAACACGGTTGTGTTTTCGGGGAGGGTGAGCCCTTTGGTTTTTTCGATTAGTTCATCGATGAGTTCATTTTGATATTCCGCAATAAGGGCGTTCATGTCGGGGTAGTGGCGGTAAAACGTCTTTTTGCTAATGCGTGCATCGCGGCAGAGTTCGGCAACGGTAATGCTTGCCAGCTCTTTCTTGCTGGCATGTTCTTCGAACGAACCATGGATGGCTTCGAGCGTTTTTACCACGCGAAGGTCTACATGTTCTTCCATTTGTTGCTCCATTCTGTGACCTGCCTAAAGACATTATAGTGTCGTAACTAGCTTATAGGGCTAAAACGGCAAGAAACTATAGGGAATTAAGCCACCATAGAAGCATAACTTTACAAAACAGCAGGTAATTGGTTTGGCATCATGGTGTCATTTTGTGAAGGCGGGTTAGAATCAATGCTCTGCCTGCTTTACTGGGTTAAAACCAGCTTGGTGTCTCTTTTGTGGCATTGTGAAGCTGCTTTAGTGTGCCAATGTGCAATCAGGATAGGCGTGGCCTCTTAGGCGCATGCAAATTCGCGTAGCGTAAAAGTCGTTGCCGAAGTTTTGGTTTGGCAAGCGCTGCTTGCTCATGTAGCTGTCCTGAGTGGCTGCCAGCGCACAGTGGCTTTCTGCCGTGCATCACGAAACGTCTACCAGCGCACAGTGGCCTACCGCCGTCCATCATGAAAATTGAACTCTTTGGTTCAATTTCATAGCTAAATTGAACTTTGTAAGTACAATTAGTTCAAAAGTTCATTTGGAATTGAACCGATGGGAGGGCCTATGGGCGAACAGCTTTTTTCTGAACGTCTGAAGCAGGCCATGGCCGCGGCTGGTATGAAACAGGCCGATATCATTCATGCCGCCGAAGACAAAGGCTTCAAATTAGGTAAGAGCCAAGTTAGCCAATATGTGAGCGGTAAAACTGTTCCGCGCGCCGATGTGATGGCAACTTTGGCAAGGATTCTGGGCGTTTCTCAAAGTTGGCTTGCAACGGGACGGGCACCGAAGTCGGCCGTTGCGAACAATGCCTCTGCGACACAGCATCCGAAGCCCGCTGAAAAGGCAGCATCGCCAACTTCTGCGCAGAGTCCGAAGCCATCGCTTGACACCGCTGTTGCTAAACCTGCGGACAACCTTTTATCCGACACCAACGCTCAAGGGGGCACTCCTATGCGTGAGTTCAAAAAATCTTCCAAGCTCGAAAACGTTTTGTATGACGTTCGCGGCCCTGTAGTAGACGAAGCTGCCCGCATGGAGCGCCAGGGTACGCGCATCTTAAAGCTGAATATCGGCAATCCGGCACCCTTTGGTTTTCGTACGCCCGATGAAGTAGTGCAGGACATGCGCCATCAGCTGCCAGATTGCGAAGGCTATAGCGATTCAAAGGGCTTGTTCAGCGCGCGCAAGGCCATCATGCAGTACTCGCAAATCAAGGGCTTGCCCAATGTGGATATGGATTACATCTATACCGGCAATGGCGTCAGCGAGCTCATCAATTTGTGCATGCAGGCCCTGCTGGACAACGGTGACGAGATTCTTATTCCTAGCCCGGATTATCCGTTGTGGACGGCATGTGCCACGTTAGCGGGCGGCAACCCCGTACATTACATTTGCGATGAGCAGGCTGAATGGTATCCGGACATTGCCGATATTGAACGCAAGATCACGCCGCGAACCAAAGCCATTGTCATCATCAACCCCAACAACCCCACGGGAGCGCTCTATCCGCGGGAAGTGCTGCAGGAAATCGTGGATGTTGCTCGAAAGCATCAGCTCATGATTTTCAGCGACGAGATTTACGATCGCTTGGTATTTGACGGCGAAGAGCACGTTTCTATTGCCAGTCTTGCACCCGATTTGTTCTGCGTAACGTTCAGCGGCCTTTCCAAGAGCCATATGATTGCAGGCTATCGTATTGGGTGGATGGTGCTTTCGGGCAACCGCGAATGCGCGAAAGATTTTATTTTGGGCATCGATATGCTTTCCAACATGCGCCTGTGCTCAAACGTTCCTGCGCAGAGCATTGTGCAAACCGCACTTTGGGGTTACCAAAGCGTGCAAAGCTACGTTGTGCCAGGTGGTCGTGTGTACGAGCAGCGTGAATATGTGTACGAGGCCCTCAATTCCATCCCGGGCATCAGCGCGGTTAAGCCTAAGGGCGGTTTTTACATCTTCCCTAAAATCGACACTAAGCGCTTCAACATCACTAACGACGAGCAGTTCGCTTTGGATTTGCTGCACGAAAAGAAGATACTGCTGGTTCCTGGCAAGGGCTTTAATTGGCAGCAGCCCGATCACTTCCGCGTGGTGTACTTGCCGCGCATCGAAGTGCTTTCCGAATGCATGGAAAACCTGGGTGCGTTTTTGGCGCATTACCGCCAGGGGTAGGGGGCGGCCCGCACGGAACTTCAGGGAGCGCCTTCGGGTGCTTCTTTTTTGCCTTGCCTCCCAGTGGCACCATCCTGTTGCTCTGGGGCGAATCCTGCTGCTCTGGGGCTCCGTCCTGTTGCTCTGGGTATGCCGGGCCTGTTTCCGGGGCAGAGCAGGCCTATTTCCCAAGATTCCTCAACCCTGTTTCCAGGGGGGGCTTCGTCCTGCTAATCCTGCCGCGCCAATCCTTTTTCCCAGGGTGCGCCAGGCTCATTTGTCTTAGCGAAAATTTTGCCAACAAGGCAACCGAAGCAGGGATTTTAGCGATTACACATATGCGGTAATTTGTGTAAAAAATAATGCAATTTGCACTGTAGCATTAACCTCAAATTCTTATTCGAAAACGATTCATTCCTCACTTTTTCGCTTATGGGTAATTATTCTCAACCTAGAAGATTAATTATTTTTAGTTGGAAAGAAATGACCGTTTGCCTACCGCTAGCGGAAATCATTATTCGTAATTTCCTATTTGAATGATTAATCACGCCAGTTCACTCATATCCTTCGTGGCATTGAGGTCCCCATTTGGCAACAGATGGGGAATTGAAGGCAAAGCATGAAAGAGAGTGAGAAATGGAGCTTACCCGCAGAAGCCTGTTTAAGGCTACCGGCGCGTTGTTCGCAACCGGCGTTGCTTATGAGCTTACGTCCCCCTCCCCGGCGTTGGCCGTGGAATCCTCTCCCGAATGGAAGCTTGTCAACACCGAGGAGTACACCAACATTTGCTGCTACTGCGCTGGCGGTTGCGGCAGTCTGTGCTCTTCGCGTAACGGCGAGCTTATCAACTTGGAGGGTGACCCCGACCATCCCATTAACGAGGGCGGCCTGTGCCCCAAGGGCGCCACTATGTTCCAGCTGCGCAATGTCGTGGATCCGGAAACTCGCGAGGTTATCAAGAACCCCGATCGAGTAACCCGCCCCATGATCCGTCGCCCTGGCGCAAAGGACTGGGAAGAGGTTTCCTGGGATCAGATCATCAAGGAAATTGCCCGCAAGGTTAAAGACACGCGCGACGAAACCTTCGTTGAAAAGAACGAAGACGGCCTGACGGTTAACTACACGCCCGCTATAGCATCGCTTGGCGGCAGCCAGGAAAACTCCGAAGAAGAGTACCTCATCCTGAAGATGATGCGCTCTTTGGGCATTGTTGCGGTAGACAACCAGGCGCGCGTTTGCCACAGCTCTACCGTTGTTGGCTTGGCACCCACCTTTGGCCGCGGCTCCATGACCAGCCACTGGTCGGACATGGCTAATGCCGATTACATTCTTCATTGCGGTTCCAACAGCTGCGAGAGCCACCCCACCTCTTCGCTGCATCTGCACCGTGCGCACGACAAGGGTGCAAAGTGGATTGTTGTTGACCCGCGCTATACCCGTACCGCTGAACAGGCAGACATTTACTGCCCCATCCGCAGCGGCACGGACATTGCCTTCTACGGCGGCATGTACAAGTACATCATCGATAACCTTATCGAGCCCGGCTTGGCTGAATACACCCGTACCGGCAAGAACCCCGACAACTACAACTTCGAGTACCTCATCAACTACACCAACGCTTCTTATCTGCTGGATCCTGAATTTGGTTTCGACACCAAGACCGGCCACTTCAGCGGTTGGGACGATGAGACCAAGACCTACAACGTACATTCTTGGCATTACCAGACCGAATCGGAAGAGCAGTGGGATACCTCTGCTTCGGGCGACTACGCTTGGGTAAAGAAAGAAGGCGTGCCGGAGTTTACGCCGCCTACCTTCACTAAGCCTAAGAAGGATGCCACCCTGCAAGACCCGAATTGCGTATACCAGCAGTTCAAGAAGCACTATGAGCGCTACGACATCGATACGGTATGCAAGGTTTGCGGCATGAAGCCCGAAACCTTGGAGCTTGTTTACAAGACCTACGCCGAATCTGGCGCACCAGGCAAATCGGGCACCATCCTGTACGCTCTGGGCCAGACGCAGCACAGCTATGGCGGCCAGAACACGCGTGCTATGTCCATTCTGCAGCTGCTGCTGAACAATATCGGCGTTCCTGGCGGCGGCGTAAATGCTCTTCGCGGTGAGCCCAACGTTCAGGGCGCAACCGACATGGCTATGCTGGTAGACGAGCAGCCTGGTTACTTGAAGTGGTCCAACACCACCGATCGTTCCACCCTGCGTAAGTGGCTGGAATCCCAGACTTACTCTGCTGGTTATTACACCAACAAGCCAAAGTTCATGGTTTCTGCTCTGAAGGAATGGTTCGGCGATGCCGCTACGGTCGAAAACGACTACGGCTTCGACTGGTGGCCGAAGGTTCCCTCTGGGAAGGGTGCAACCAACTTCACCCACATCAACACCTTTGAGCTTATGGACCAGGGCATCATGAAGGGTTACTTCAACTGGGGCATGAATCCTTGCCACAGTGCCCCGAACGCTGGCTTTGTACGCCGTTCCATGGCCAAGCTCGATTGGCTGGTAGTTGCCGACCAGGTTCTTACCGAATCGGCCACCTTCTGGAAGGCTCCGGACATGAAGCCCGAGGAAGTAAACACCACGGTGTTCTACCTGCCTTGTGCCCTCATTTACGAAAAGCCCGGCATGATTTTGAACTCCGGTCGTTGGATTCAGTACCGCTTCAAGGCTTGCGACCCTTGGGATGAGGCTAAGCCCGACTACGAGATGTGCGACCTTATCTGGACCGCCATCGTTGACCTGTACAAGAAGGAAGGCGGCGCAAACCCCGATCCTATCTTGAACACCAAGTGGGACTACTACGTAGACGGCAAGATCGACCCGCGTCCGGTTGCTTGGGCATTGAACGGCTACCGTTGCGCCGGCACTGAGTGCAACACCACTACCGCCAGCCCCAAGACCGACCTTTTGAAGGGTTACTCCGAGCTGGCAGCCGACGGTTCTACCGCTTGCGGTATGTGGATTTACTCTGGCTTCTGGAACAACAACGCTGCTCCTTTGGACGCCGCTCAGCAGCCTTGCGCTAACCGCGACAAGTCCGACCCCACGGGCTTGGGCCTGTACCCCAAGTGGAGCTACGCATGGCCCAACAACCGTCGTATTCTGTACAACCGCGCAAGCGCCGACACCAAGGGCCAGCCCTGGAACGAAGAGCGCACGCTGTGCAAGTGGGAAAACGGCAAGTGGACGCTCAACGACGCTGCCGACTTTGTGGCGAACAAGAACGACAAGCCGGTTGAGCCCAACAACAATGCCTTCTTCATGACTTGGGAGCAGAATGCCCGCCTTATCAGCTACGGCATGGTGGACGCTCCTATGCCCGAGCATTACGAGCCCTTCGAGAGCCCGCTTGAGAGCAACATCATGAATGGCAGCCTGAGCAACCCCTGCATCAAGTTCGCCAACAACGCATCTACCGCTCATGCCGACTTCCGCGAGTTCCCGTATGTGGCTACCACCTATTCGGTAACCGAGCATTGGCAGACCGGCGGCCAGACCCGCATGTGCCCGGCTCTTATCGAGTCGATGCCTACTCAGTTCATCGAGATTTCCGAAGAACTGGCAAAGGAAAAGGGCATCAAGAGCGGTGACAAGGTTCATGTATGGAACAACCGTGGCTCCGTAAAGATTCCGGCTGTTGTTACCAAGCGCGTGAAGCCCCTTACCGTTAACGGTGAAACCCGCCACTTGGTAGGCATGACCCACCATTACGGTTGGGCAGGCGTGTTCGCTACCGACGAGAGCATGGTTAACGACCTTACGCCCAATGTTGGTGACCCCAACAGCTACATTCCCGAATACAAAGCGTTCCTCGTGAACATCGAGAAGGCTTAAAGGAGGTAGATGCAAATGAGTGAAATGGCTATTTTCTTCGATTCCTCCAAGTGCACCGCGTGCAAGGGCTGTCAGGTTGCCTGCAAGTGCTGGAATAACCTGCCTTCTCCTACGGAATTGAATGCTTGCGCCGGTAACTTTACCGGTACGTATCAAAACCCGGCCGACCTGGGTTCCGACACGCGCCTCATCATCACCTTCGATGAGCGCGACACCGATTCGCAGAAGGGCATCGAATGGGCCTTTGGCCGCCGCGCCTGCCAGCATTGCACCAATGCCGCATGTGTATCTGTTTGCCCTGCTGGCGCCCTGTACAAGGACGAGGAAACGGGCATGACCACGTTTGACGAGTCCAAGTGCGTTGGCTGTCAGCGCTGCGGTTCGGCTTGCCCGTACGGCGTGCCGCGCTACCACGGCCCCAAGGGCACCATCAACAAGTGCTCTGGCTGCGTTGACCGTATCCAAAACGGCATGGAACCTGCCTGCGTCGCCACCTGCCAGCCCAATGCTCTGCAGTTCGGCGAGCGCGATGAAATGCTCAAAAAGGCAAACGATCGCGTTGAGTGGCTGCATCAGCACGGCTACGAAAAGGCTGTGGTATATGGCGATAAGGAAATGGACGGCCTGCATGTTATCCAGGTGCTGAAGTACGGCATCGAGCAGCACGGCCAGAACGCCAACCCCTCGGTAAGCGCTATCACTGAGCTCACCGAGATCATGAAGCCTGTTGCTGCCGTTGGCATGGGTGCTACCGTTGTTGGCTTGGCTGCGATGTTTGGCCTGGCTGCTGGTTACAAGCGTGACACCCTTGTTTACAACGAGGAAACCGGCGACACGCTTTCTATGGAAACCGGCGAGGTTGTGAAGGAGGGTGACGGCCAAGATCCGCGCACCTTCGCAGAGGCCCTTAAGGGAGAGGAGGCCAGCCATGAGTAAGCCTATTCAGGTAAGCGAAGAAACCAAGGCCGCAAACGATGCGTTCTTGGAAAAGCGCAAGGCCACCACGCGCTACATCAAGCGTCATTCCCGTCAGGCACGTTGGACGCATGGCATTACCGTAATCTGCTGTTTGTGGCTTATGATTTCGGGCTGCTTCGTGTTTGTTCCTCCGCTGGCCCAGATGGTTGGCCCCAACGTTGTGTTCGGCATGCGTATGAGCCATCGCGTTATCGGCGTTATCTTTGTGCTGGTTCCCATCATCAGCGCAATCATGGCCCCCAAGGGTGTGGCTCACATTTGGAACAACAACGTTTGCAAGTGGACCGAAGACGACAAGCTGTGGATGAAGCTGTTCTTGCCGTACTTGTTTAGGGCAAAGAAGATTCACATGCCCGACCAGGACGAGCAGAAGTCCGGTCAGCGCTTCGCCGACGGTATGCTGTGGGTTTGCGGCTTTGTGATGGCTATCACCGGCGTATTCCTGCTGCTGGGTGAAACCTGCCTTGCCGTTCCTGGCGGTGTGCATGCTGTGCTGTTGCTGCTCCACGACGTGTTCTTCCTGCTCATGGCAATCTTCGCTTGCGCTCATATCTTCTTGGGCGCTGGCATCTTCCAGCCGTACCGCGGCATGTGGAAGGTCATGTGGAAGGATGGCATGATCTCTGAATCTGATGGTTTGTACCATTGGGGTCACTGGGCCCGCAAAGAGCTCAAAGACGGCGAAAACGTCGTAGAGAAATAAGCTGCCTATATTACTTCTAGGGCCGTCGCGCTGAGTTTGCGCGGCGGCCCGAATTTTCCCGCTGGCGGATGCCTTGTTCGTCGGGCGGGATTATCACGTTAGGCTATCCAAATAACAGATTCTTTAGGAGCAAAGCAATGAACCTGAAGTTCATCGATAGAGTAATCGAAACTTACAACGACTTGCCCGAAGCAGACCAGCAACGTTTGGCATACTTCCGCGGTTTGTGGGAAGAAATGGAGCGTTGGGCAAACAGTCCTTCTGCCGAAGGCAGTGCCTATGCCGTTCCTGATGAAGATGTTCTTGCGGCTGCTTGGAATTCCGAAAAGCCGGTGTTTAGCTTTGCGGCGCCCAAGCTCAAGCGCGACCGTTTTTGCGCTATTTGTGCGGCTCTTCGCAACTACATGGTTGAGCAGGGCGGTTTGAACGATGAAGACGCCAAGGAATTCAGCGAGCTGGATTTTGTTGGTTTGGTAGAACGTGCCGACATTGAAGGCGCGGCGGCAGACCCCGATGCTTTCTTGGCCGGTATGCTTGCCCGTGCGCTTGAGCAGGGCGTATCGGAAGGCATTGCACGTTTGGCCGTATTTGCCGGCCTTTTGGCATTGCGCGTGGATTTTGAGCCTGCTGCCAAGCTGGTTTCCAAGGCGCAGGCAAAGGCCTCTACCGATGGCCACAACCCCCTTACCTGCCCGGTGTGCGGCAGCGCACCAGCGCTTGCACGCGTTGGTGGCGCCGATAGCCCCACCGAAGGCCGTGGTCGTACGCTGTACTGCATGCAGTGCGGCAATGATTGGGAGTTCGAGCGCGTTCGCTGTGCTCGCTGCGGCACCAAGAATCAGGGTCATTTGCACTTCTTCAATATCGAAGGTGACGACACGCACCGCGTTGCCACGTGCGACGAATGCGGTGGCTATATTCGCACGATTTACATCGATGAGCCGCTTCGTCCGTTTTCCTACGAAGTGGAAGAAGTGGTAAGTGCCCGTTTGGACGCTCTTGCGCGCGACCCGAAGTTCCAAAAGGAATAGGCGGTTGCTGGCTGGGCTCTTTGCCGAATACTGCTTATGAGCATAGCTTGTGGGCAAGGCATTGCTGGTTTTAAGGCCTGTGAGTGCGCATGGCGTATGCTCGGGCACTGTTAGCCAAAGCCTGCGGTAAGCAAACATCTGCAAGGAGCGCCTTCGGGCGCTTCTTTTATGCCTACAGGCAATATGGCGCAAGGGCGCTGCTGTTTTAGGTACTTCTGCGTGGCAAAATAGAGGAAGCTGCGAAGGAAGGAGGAGCGCATGATCGATCTGGCTGAAGAATGGCGCAAGCTTGATGCTGTGCGTCATAAGCCCGATGCCCAGGAACACTGGGACAAGCGCGCTCGTACGTTTTCCTTCCACGATGCTCCTAACAGTTATGTGCGCGAGTTCATTGGGAATATGCAGCTTCATGGTGACGAGAGCATTCTGGACATGGGCTGCGGAACTGGGTCGTTAGCGGTGCCCTTGGCACGCGCCGGCCATGCAGTGGTAGCGGCCGATTTTAGCCAGGGAATGCTGGAGCGCGTGCGCCAAAACGCTGGCAGCCTGTTGGCTGCGGAGGGTTACGAGCCTGCTTCAGGATGTGCTGCTCAGCTTCGTCCGGGCAAGGTGCTTCCCCTGCAAATGAGCTGGGAAGATGATTGGGCCGAATTCGGGCTGGGTACTGGAAGCGTTGATGTTGCCATTGCCTCGCGTTCTATCATCACGCACGACCTGGAGTGCTCTATTACCAAGCTTTCAACCGTGGCCAAAAAACGCGTATGCGTTACCGCCGGCACTGGCGTGTCGCCGCGAGTGGACGAGCGCGTAGCCCGTGCTATGGGATTGCAACTGGAACGTCACAACGATGCCTTGTTCGTGTTTGGCATCGCCAGTGCGCTTGGGTATGAGCCCACCGTTTCTTACATCCGCTCGCCCCGTACCAAAACCTATGAGTCGCCCGAAGAGGCGTACCATTCGCTTCTGAAAACATTGGAATACGTGGACGACGCCGCACAGCAGGTACCCTACGATGTAGCTGCTGCCCGTTTGCGCGATTGGTTGGACCAGCATTTGGTGCAAACCCAGGCCGATAACGGCGAGGCTGCATGGACGTTGGACAAACCCCGTGTGGTGCCCTGGGCATTCATCAGCTGGGAAACCGATAAGCAGGGGAGCGCTGGCTAGCCTGCAGCTAGATAGATATACGCGCGCTTGCTGCGTCAAATAAATTGAAGGGACCTTACATGTCTAGAACATTAGAAGAAGATCTGGAACGCGCCATCAGCTTTCATGGTCATTTGTGCGGCGGCCAGCTTACCGGCGTGCGCATGGCACGCTATGCGCTGAAGTATTTTGGCATTGAAGATGCCGATACCTATCGCGACTTAATTGTGTACGTAGAGTGCGACCGCTGCCTAACCGACGCCATTATGGTGGTAACCAATTGCCATCCGGGCAAACGCCGCATGAAGGTGATGGATTACGGTAAGCAGGCGGCAACGTTCTTCGATTTGAACACGCGTGAGGCCATTCGCATGATTAACGTGGCACCTAAGTGCCCCAAGGGCGAAGACGTTAAAGCGTGGTTTGCCGCCCGCAGCGATGAAGAGCTGTTCAGCATTCAAAAGGTAAAGGTTAATTTCACCGAATTCGACGAGCCTGGTAAGCCCCATGCGCATGCAACGTGCGCGGTGTGCGGCGAAGATATTACCGATGGTCGCGAAGTAAAAACTGGGCGCGGAGCGGTAATCTGCCGTAGCTGCGCAGGTAATTCGTATTACGAGGTGTGCGATGACTAAAGCAACTGAAATGATGCAGGTAGAAGAGGCCCTGGAGTGCGTGCTTTCGCATGTTGCGCCCATCGATACCGAAACGGTTCCGCTACTGGAAGCTGTGGGCCGTGTGGCTGCTGCCGACCTTACCAGCGATTGTGATATCACGCCGTTCGACCATGCGGCTATGGATGGCTTTGCCGTACGCACTGCCGATTTAGCCCAGGCCAGTGCTGATGCGCCAGTAACCTGCAGCGTTATTGCCGAAGTGCCGGCAGGCAGCGTATACAACGGCCCAATCGAACCTGGTCAGGTGGTACGCATTATGACGGGTGCTCCCGTTCCTGCTGCAGCTGACGCCGTGGTTAAGTACGAGATTGTCGATTACGGTGAAGGCGACGGTCGCGAAGGTAGCAAGGTGAGCTTTACCCAACCAGCTGCTGTGGCTGAAAACATTCGCAGCAAAGGCGAAGAGATTGCTGCGGGTGAAGTTGCCATCCATGCAGGTGAAGTGGTTACTTCTGCGGGCGTGGGCTTTTTGGCTAGCTGCGGTGTGGTGGAAGTGCCGGTGCACCGCAAGCCGCGCGTGGCGGTTATTGCCATTGGCTCGGAGCTGCTTGCGCCTACCGAGCCGTTGCGCCCTGGTTGCATTCGCGATAGCAATTCGTACGCAATGGCTGCATGCGTGGCTGAAGCGGGTGGCATCGCCGAGTGTCTGCCCATTGTGGCCGATGATGAAGAAGCCCTGGCCAGCGCTATCCTGAAGGCATCTGAAGGCTTCGACTTTATTGTTACCACTGGTGGCGCTTCTAACGGCGACTACGACTTTATTAAGCCTGTTGTTGAGCGTTTGGGCAACTTGCATATGACGCTAGTAAACATGCGCCCTGGCAAGGCCCAAACCTTCGGCATCGTAAACAACACGCCGGTGTTTGGCCTGCCTGGCAACCCTGCCGCTGCATTCTGCGGCTTCCAGGTGCTTATTCGCCAGGCACTCCGCAAGATGCAGGGCTTTAGCGCCTACGAGCGCCCCACGGTAAAAGCGCGCTTGGTTGGCAACCGCAAAAAGAAGGATCCTCGCCGCATTTACCTGCGTGCGGTTCTTTCGCGCGCCGAAGATGGCACCTTGCAGGTAACGCCCGCCAAGAATCAAAGCTCGGGTTTGTTCAGCACCATTCAGCGTGCCAACTGTCTGGCCATTCTGCCTGAAGGCACCGAAATGAACCCTGTGCCCGATGGTACCCTGCTCGATTGCGTGCTTATCGATGTTGAGGAAGGCACGGTGCTGTAATGCTCACGTTTGCCATTATCACCTGCTCGGATACGCGTAAACAGGAAGAAGACACCGCTGGCGCTTTGCTGCGCGAGCGCATTCTGGGCGAAGGCTGGGAGTGCAAAAGCTACGAGCTGGTGCGTGACGAGCGCGCCGACATTTCAGCCGCCATTGTGCGAGCGGTTGATGAGGCGAAGGTGGATGTTGTTCTTACTTGCGGTGGTACGGGTTTAAGCTTGCGCGATGTAACGCCGGAAGCCACCCGCGATGTTTGCGAGCGTGAGGTCCCGGGTATTGCCGAAGGAATGCGCGCTTACAGCCTGGCCATCACGCCGCGTGCTATGCTCAGCCGCGCGCTCTGCATGCAACGGGGCACCACGCTGGTAATCAACCTACCTGGCTCGAAGAAGGCTGCGGCCGAAAATTGGGATGGGGTAGTGGGGGTTTTGCCTCACGCCGTTAGCATGATGCATGGCGGCGGGCACTAATCCTTTCGTCTGGTGCCCGAGGCAGGAGACACTTTCCGGTTTGGGCTCCGCCTTTTTCGCTTTTCAAAGAATTGAGCTTTGAAGATGCAGAGGCGGGGCGGAGATTAGCTTGACGCATGGTTCTCCTTATCCCAGTGGTTCTTGGTCAAGTACCTGGGGCCCCGCCTTGTTTTCAATTCTTTGAAAAGCGGGCTCCGCGACAAACCGTCTAGCGTCTCCCGCTTCGGGCAAGACAGCGTTCAGGCTGGGTGTTG
>CAVFVF010000036.1:0-15113 GCA_963625925.1 Eggerthellaceae bacterium
TCCGATAGAAGATTGCTCAGGCGGCGCTTCCCATGGATGAAGCAATGGCCTCTATGGCTTGAATTTTTGGTAATTGCCCTTGCCGTGCCAGCTGCCCTTTGTGCTGTAATGCTTCTATGCATGCAGTTTGCTGGGGTGTAGCTGTAGCGCTGGCTGTTTAGTCTAGCGCGGCGGTGTGCCGTAAAATGGGGCAGGTGGAATGCTTAATTTGCCCAACAGAGACGAATTTTCTGAAAAGTTGGAAATTCCCCTTTACAGGGCTTGGGCAAATGGTATTCTACAAAAGCTGATTTCAAGAGAAGCCTGTGCTTCCACCTAGTTCGGCGCTACGGTTGCTGATGGGTCATATGAATAAATTTCTTGTTCGCAAGATTCGTGTGGCCTGCAATCGTTTAGAGTGCAGGTTTTCTTTTTGTTGGCGCAAAAATGGTTCGTGCATGGTAGCACCAAACAACAAAGAAGGAGGTGGGCACCATAGCAGCTCAAGAACCAAGGCTCAACGACGCAATTAGGGTCAAGGAATGTCGCCTTATTGCATACGATGGGTCGCAGTTGGGTATCTATCCCATCGAGCAAGCTCAGCGCATCGCAGATGATCAGGGCTATGACTTGGTAGAAATCGCGCCTCAGGCTAAGCCGCCGGTATGTCGCATCATGGACTACGGTAAGTTCAAGTACGACCAGGCAATCAAGGCTAAGCAGGCTCGCAAGAACCAGAGCAAGGTCGAAACCAAGGAAATGAAGTTCCGCCCCAAAATCGATGTGGGCGACTACACCACCAAGAAGAAGCACGTGCTTCGCTTCTTGGAGGCAGGCTCCAAGGTTAAGATCACCATCATGTTCCGCGGCCGCGAAATGTCGCACCCTGAACAGGGTCTGAGCATTCTCGAACGCTTGGCGGAAGATCTTAAAGATGTAGCGGTCATCGAAAACCAGCCTAAGATGGAAGGCCGCAACATGCATATGCTTATCGCTCCTTTGCCTACTACGGTAAAGAAGAAAAAGGAAGAACAAGGGAAGGACAAATAATGCCCAAGATGAAGACTCATTCCGGCACCGCAAAGCGCTTCCGCGTAACCGGCTCCGGTAAGATCATGCGCTCCAAGGCTTACAAGTCTCACATTCTGACCAAGAAGAGCCAGAAGCGTAAGCGTAATTTCCGTCACGAAACTGAGGTTGCTGCAGCCGACAAGAAGGTAATCGCACGCAATCTTGGTCTTCGATAGTAAAGGGAGGAAACTAGTATGCCTCGTGTAAAGCGCGCAGTTAACGCTCATAAGAAGCGCCGCACCGTTCTCAATCGTGCCAAGGGTTACTATGGCGCAAAGTCCCGTTCTTATCGCGCTGCGAAGGAACAGGTTCAGCATTCGCTCCAGTACCAGTACCGCGATCGTCGTGCTAAGAAGCGCGAGATTCGTCGCCTCTGGATCACCCGCATCAACGCTGCTGCCCGTATCAACGGTCTTTCTTACTCCCGTTTCATGGACGGTCTGAAGAAGGCTGGCGTTGAGCTGGACCGCAAGGTTCTCTCCGACATGGCTATCAACGACGCAGAAGCATTTGCTTCCCTGTGCGAGATTGCCAAGAAGGCTCTCTAAAGTCTAAAAGCTTTCAGCAATGTAAAGCCCGCTCCGTGGAGCGGGCTTTTTTGTTGCTATGGGCACCTTATCTTCGCGAGCTCCCGAGTGCTTGCGTACCTAAGTACGCGGCGCATCCACGAGCCCACGAACCTAAGGTACCGAGCTCGGCCTCGCTGTTTTATATGGACCTGTGATTTACCTGCGATCAGTGTGAATAGTGCCCACTCTTTGGAGCGGGCTTTTTTGTCATATAAGCCGTGATTTACCCGCGATCAGTGTGAATAGTGCCCGTTCTTCGAAGCGGGCTTTTTTGGGCTCGGAATGTTATTAGCGCCAGGGGTCTTTTTCGAATTCGGCAGCGCGTAGGGTTCCATCGTGATAGTCGCTGTACGGATCGTACAGATCGTCATCTTCGTTTGCTGCTCGGATTACCGAATTTACGTCCGCCACACCTTTGCTGGCTGCGTGGGCCGCCATGCCAGCCGAGTTGGCAGGTGCGCTCGTGCGCAGGGTTGGGCTTGCCCCGGCTGTCGTAACGTTTTCGCCTGCATCGTTTTTGCAGGAGGCAGCTTTCGAGCGCCCAACTTCCCCTGCATTCTTTTCGCTACGTTGCGGAAGGGGTGTGAAAGTGGGTCTTAGGGTGTAACGGGGCTGCATGTTTTCGGTATTATCGGAAGTCACGAAACAAGTCCTTAATGCGCGGGCTTGCCCTTTTGGGGCGTTTGGTTCGTTTGGATTATAGAACACTGCAGCAGCGCGCCAGCGCCGCTCGTTTGAAAGGAATTCAATGAAGGTAGAAGTTCTTAAAAACAACGGTGAAGAAAACCGTTTGCGCGTTTCGGCCAGCGCTGCCGAAATGACCAAGGCATTTACCGATGGCCTTGATGCCTTTGCCCTGCAGTACCAGCTCGAAAACCAGGAGGGCGAAACCTCTAAGGAAAAGATCGAAAACGCTCTGGGCGATGATGCTCCCAGCGCAATTTATACGGCGGTAATCAATTACTTGGTGCCTTTTGCTCTGGACAAGCACGGTGTAATGCCTATTTCCACCTACGGCATCGAATCGGACGAGACTCCCGAAGCCGACAAGATGTTCAGCTTTGAAATGACTGTTCTGGTTAAGCCCGAATATGAGCTTTCCAGCTACGAGCCTGCCACGGTACAGGTTGAGCCCAAGCCCGAAGTGGCTGAAGCTGACATCGACGAGCAGGTATCGATGCTTCTTCGTCAGTTTGCCGCCATGCAGGAAGGCAAAAGCGCCGACGACCCTGAGCTTGTTGTGCCCGAGCTTACCGATGAATGGGTTGCCACCAACATGCAACCCATGGGCATTTCTACCGTGGCCGAACTGCGTGAGCGCTTTAAGGCAACTTCCGAAGAAGAGCTGGAAAACCGTTACGAGCAGGCCAAGATGGCAGCTGCAATGGAGGCTTATGCCGAGCGCTTCCAGGGTGAGGTAACCGAAAAGATGGTTGAGGTTATGAGCCAGGAGCTGTATGAAACTTTGCTTGCTCAGTTGGCCAGTGAAGGTATGCAGGCCGAGCAGTTCTTTGCCACCCAGGGCCTTACCGAAGACGAGGTCCGCGAAAACCTTGGAGCACAGGCTAAAAACCAGCTTATGCAGGGCTTTATTTTGGACGCTATTTTCCGTCACGAGGCCATGAAGCTTGAGCCTGCCGACTTGATTGTTGCCATGAAGAATATTGCTCCTGGTCGTGAAGAGGAAACTCTGGAAGCTATGCAGAAGTCGGGCCGCGGTGGCTTGCTGAAGGAAGGCGCTGCCCGTATGAAGGCCGCCGGTTGGGTTCTTGCTAACACCAACTTCGTTGAGGCGTAACGGCCTTTAGAGCGCAAGCTACAAAACAGCTAGTTTAAAGCGCCCCTGTCCTGGCCAAGTAGCCTGGGCGGGGGCGTTTTGCTAGCGGCGGGAGTGCCATCTGCAGTTGATATCCGGAGCGCTGGATAAAAGCTCGTAGCATCTAAGGCAATTGGTCTTTAGCGTTCGCGGTTAATCCAGTCGTTGCGGAACAGGATATCCATATCCACGCTGGTGTTGATGCCTGCAACTTCCTCATGATTGGTGTATTGCCACATTGCAAAATCGTGATATTGGCTGGTGGGGTTGCTGGTAGTGTATTCGGCGTACCAAATGTTGCCTTTGTAATCGTCGATGTTTAGGCGTGAAAGGTCGTGCTGGTTGCCGTAGATCATGGTTTCATATCCAGCGGCATACACGGTGTCGGTAAAGGCCTGAGCGTTTGCGGTAAGTTGTTCGGCCGAAAGGCCATTTGCGCGAGCATCGCTGTTCGAAACGTATTCTTGGTCATAGACCACGGGGTAGGTGACTCCCGTTCCGTTTATGAGGTTGAGAACATATTGAGCCTCTTCGCGGGCTTCGTCTTCGGTGGTTGCTTGCGAAAAGAAGTACACGCCAAAGGGAAGCCCAGCCGAAGTGCAGCCAGTTACGTTGTCGTAAAACTCGGAATCGGTATATAGCTCGCCTTCGGTAGTGCCGCGGCGACCGCATCGCAGCATGGCAAAGTCGATGCCGTCGTTTTTAACCTGCGTCCAGTCAATATCGCCCTGCAGGCTAGAAACATCAACGCCGGTGGAAGACACGGTTTGCCCATTTTCGACATAAGCCATGCGTCCGTTGATGTATTGCAGGTTGTTCCAATCCCAGTCTTGGCGCGTTTGTTGCTGTGAGCAGGAAAATGCCGAAATGCCAATCAGTACAGCTATAACCACCGCAACAATAGCTATGGGCAAAATTGGTATGCGTCTGGCCTGCGTGTGTGAGTGAGCACCGGGGCGCTGCGAGCTCGAGTACGCACCAGGGCGCAGCGAACTTGAGTACGCACCAGGGCGCTGCGAACTTGAGTACGCGCCGGAGCGCTGCGAGCTCGAGTGTGCGCCGGGGCGCTGCGTATGTGAGGGTGCGCCTGGGCGCGGTGTGTGGTTATTCATGCGGCTTATCCTATCAGCTGCAGGGTTAAACCCGTTCATAAATTTATTATTGAAACCCCTGGTTAATGCGCTACCCTGTACGCAAGGGAGTTTTGAGGGACTTCAAGGAGGGAGCTGAGGGGCTCCCGAGTAGGGGCAATGGGCCTCTGCAAAAGGGGAGCGCAAGCTCCTGGTAAAAGGAAGCCAAACGCTTCCAAAATTGATGCGGCGCATAGGGGAGTGCGCTTTTGGTTTGTTCTTTGCTTGCGAGAATTCAACGCTAAGGCTTTTTACGCAGGCTTTCTGCCAGGCCTTTTCTACGTAATTTGTTTTAGGCTCGCACATTTTATTTGCTGCAACACGCTGCCACCACCGCATCCCGTCATACGTAAGGGGATTGCTATGAACGACTTTACTTTTTACTCGCCAACTGAATTTGTGTTTGGCAAAGGCGTAACCGACAAGGTGGGCCAGAATTTGGCCGCGCGTGGCTTTACCAGCGCGCTTGTTGTGTACGGTAAGGGCTCGGTTGTGCGCAATGGCACGCTTGATCGCGTTAAGAATTCGCTTTCTGCTGCAGGCCTGAAGGTGTGCGAGCTGGGTGGCGTTCGCCCCAACCCCGAAGTTGCCAGTGTGCGCGAAGGCGTAAAGGTGGCACGCAAGGCCGGCATCGACGTAATTGTGCCTGTTGGCGGCGGTAGCGTTATCGACTGCGCCAAGGCTATTGGCGTGGCATACGACTATGATGGCGACCCGTGGGATTTTTCGTGCAAGAAGGCAGCCATCACCCACACGGTGCCCGTTGCTTGTGTGCTTACCATCCCGGCTGCAGGTTCTGAAGCTTCCAATTCATGCGTTATCAGCAACGATGAACTTGGCTTAAAGAGCGGCATGGGCAGCGAAATCATTCGTCCCATTGCGGCTTTTATGGACCCGGAGCTTACCTTTACGCTGCCTCCGTACCAAACAGCTGCAGGCGTTACCGACATGATGGCGCACATCATGGAGCGTTACTTCAGCGGTACGGGCCCCGTGCCGGTAACCGACAACATTGCTACTGGCTTGCTGCGCGCCATTATGGGTGCCGCCAAGGTGGTTATGGAAGAGCCCGAAAACTACGATGCACGCGCCAACATTATGTGGGCGGGCACGCTTGCCCATAACGGATTGGCGGGCATCGGCCGCCAGAACGGTCCGCGCGATGGTGACTGGTCGAGCCATGGTTTGGAGCATGAGCTTTCTGCGTTTGATACAGGCATTACCCATGGCGCTGGCCTGGCGGTAATTATGCCGGCTTGGATGCGCTATGTGTATTCCGAACAGCCCGAACGCTTTGTGGCGTTTGCTTACAACGTGTTTGGTATTGCTCCCAATGCCGACACTCCCGAAGCTCACGATACTGCAGCCAGGGCGGGTATTGAGGCCTTGCAAGATTTCTTTGCTTCACTTGGGATGCCACGTACGCTTGGCGAATTTGGCATCAGGGAAATGGATATCGAAAAGTTCATGCCCGGCTTGCTGGCCAACAAGGGTGCGGAGTTCGGTTCCTTCAAGGTGCTGAACCTAGATGATGCCCGCGCCATTTACAAGAGCGCTCTGTAGCTTGCTGTTTAACATGCGTTTTTAGCAATTGTCTTGGGGTTTGCCTGCGCGCCCCAGGGCATTTTGCTGTTATGGAGCCATGGTGCCAATAACGGCTATGGAAGCTGCCATAAGGTAAAATATACGGGTTAATTTGAAGCCTACTTCTTATGGAGGTTTATATATGTGCGGAATCGTTGGCTTTACGGGCTCTACCCAGGCCAAAAACGTTTTGCTGGAAGGCCTTAAGCGCCTTGAGTACCGCGGTTACGACTCGGCTGGCATTGCTGTAAACGATGGCTCTGAAATCAACATTGTTAAGCGCTTGGGCAAGGTGTCCGAGCTGGTAGACGCCGTACAGGCCGATATGTGCCAGGGCGGCTGCGGCATTGGTCACACTCGCTGGGCAACGCACGGTGCCCCCTCCGAGCGCAATGCGCATCCGCACACCGGCTGCTCCCACAACATCGCCGTGGTTCACAACGGCATTATCGAAAACTTCGCCGAGCTGCGCTCCGAGCTTGAGGAAGCCGGTCATACCTTCAGCTCCGATACCGATACTGAAGTTGCGGCGCACCTTATCGAAGCCGCCTATGAGGGCGACTTGTTGGCCGCTGTTCGCAGCGCAGCCAGCCGCTTGGTTGGTGCTTATGGTTTGGCTGCTATTGAGGTAAGCCATCCTGATGAAATTGTGGTTACCCGCAAGGATTCTCCCATTGTTTTGGGCACAGGTTCTGAGGGCAGCTATGTTGCTTCCGACATCATTGCGCTAATCGACGCCACGCGTGACGTGGTAATTCTTGAAGACGAACAGTTTGCCGTTATGCATCCTGAGGCCATTGAGTACTTTGATGCCGCAGGCAATGCAATTCAGCCGGATATTACCCATGTAGACTGGGATATCGATGTGGCTGAAAAGGGCGGTTACCCCGATTTCATGCTGAAGGAAATTCACGAGCAGCCCCGCGTTGTGCGCGATACGCTTGCTGGTCGCATGTCTGGGCATGAAATTTCAATTGATGAGCTTACGCTTACGCGCCAAGAGCTCAATTACATCGACCGTGTGTATCTTATCGGCTGCGGCACTTCGTATCATGCCGGCCTTATTGCCAAGAACCTTATTGAGGGCTGGGCTCGCATTCCTACCGAGGTAGAAGTTGCCAGCGAATTCCGTTATCGCAACCCCATCATCACGCCTACCACGTTGGTTGTTGCCGTTTCTCAAAGTGGCGAAACCGCCGACACCCTGGCTGCTATTCGCGATGCTCGCATTAAGGGCGCCAAGGTGTTTGGCATCACCAACGTTATCGGCAGCCCTGTTGCCCGCGAATCGGACGGCGTAATTTACACCAAGGCCAACAAAGAAATTGCCGTTGCTTCCACCAAGAGCTTTATTGGCCAGGTGGTAAGCCTTACGCTGTTGGCTTTGCTGCTGGGCCGCGCTAAGGGCAAGCTTACGCTTAATCAAACGCGCATGCTGTTCAGCGAATTGGCCGATACCGCCGACCAGATTGAAGAGATTCTGCACGACACCAGCGCAATCGATGAGGCCGCGCACTTCTTCGACGGCCGTCAGAGCACGCTCTATATTGGCCGTGGCCTGGGCGAAGCTACCTGCTACGAAGGTGCCCTCAAGCTCAAAGAAATCAGCTACATCCACGCCGAGGCTTATGCTGCTGGCGAAATGAAGCATGGCCCCATCGCCTTGCTCGACGAGGGTTTCCCCATTGTTGCTGTGGCCACGCAGAGCGCTACCTACGACAAAACGGTTTCGAATCTGGAAGAGTCGAAGAGCCGCGGCGCTAAGGTTATTGCTATCGCTACCGAAGGCGACGAAAACATTAAGAAGGTTGCCGACCACGTTATTTATATCCCTAAGGTGCGCGACGCATTTATGCCCATTACGGCTAGCGTTCCGCTGCAGCTGCTGGCTCGCGCCGTTGCCGTTGCTCGCGGTTGCGATGTAGACCAGCCACGTAACCTGGCTAAGAGCGTTACGGTTGAGTAGCAACGTGCCCCGCAGTTCCGAAAATTCTGCATCTGCGCAGCAAGCGGTTAGCCAAGCTGCGGTTCAGGCTCAAGCTAAAGGCATTTTGCCCGAAAGCGTTTCAATGGGCGTGGACATTGTGGAGGTAGAGCGCATCCGTGCAATTTTGGGTCGCAGCCCTGCTTTTGCCAAGCGTGCCTTTTCCGAGCAGGAACGCGCTTATTGCGATTCCACCGCTACGCCTGAATTTCACTACGCCACGCGTTTTGCCGCTAAAGAAGCGGTATTGAAGGCGCTGGGCACGGGCTTTTCGCGCGGTATTAAAGCGGCCGATGTTGAAGTGGCCTTAAACGCCAAGGGAAAGCCTAGTGTGCGCCTACACGGCAGGGCGGCCCAGGTGGCTGCCGAAATGGGAGTGGAGGAAATTCCGCTTTCGCTTTCGTATACCCACAACGAAGCGGTTGCTTGCGCTATTGCGCTTACGGCAAACAGCCGTATTACTGCCGAAGAAAAAAAGCCTAACCCGGCGCAAGACCTTTCGCGCCAGTTTAAGGAAGCTCGCTCGCTTTTGGACGAGCTGCCCGTTTCTAACCCCGAAGAAAGCGCTTAAGCCATGCAAAGCCTTGCCGAATTCGCCCCGTTGGTGCCCGTGCCAGCTGCAGACGCGCACAAGTATTCGCGTGGAAAGGCTGTAGTGGTTGGCGGTTCTGAAGCTTACCCGGGCGCAGCCATGCTGTGTTCGGCTGCTACGCAATATGCGGGAGCTGGCTACACCCAGGTGTTTACGGCCCGCGCAAACGTTTCGGCTATTCGTGCGTTTAGGCCTTCGTTGGTGGTTGCGCCAATTGGTCAGTTCGATACTGCCAAGGCATTACCGCAGGGCAACCCGGGCGCATTGGTTATTGGCCCTGGCTTCGATCCTGCTAATGAAGAATGCGCCGTGCTGGTAAAGCGCGTGTTGAAGCAGGTTAAGGCCCCAGTGCTGGTAGACGGGGGAGCGTTGGCTTTCCTTTCGCAACCAAAGCTGCGCAAGGCTGTTTTGCATCGCGCCGAAAAGGGTTTGCACACGGTGCTTACTCCGCATATGGGCGAAGCGGTGCGCTTGGCCAGCCCCTTTGGGTTGGATATTGCTGCAATGCTTCAGGAGGATGCTGCAAAAGCATTGGGCCTTTGCTATGGCTGCACAGTGGTTTTGAAAGGCTCCAATACGGTGGTGTATTCCGAAGACGCTAGCCAAACAATCACGCTGGGCACGGCTGCTTTGGCCAAAGCCGGCACGGGCGATGTTCTGGCTGGCGTAATTGGTGGCTTTTTAGCGCAGGGCGTAGCAGCGTTTGACGCCGCACGCTTGGGCGCTACGGTTCATGCGCTCGCGGGCAATGTTGCAGCCGATCAGCGCGGAATGGTGAGCGTTACTGCCGAAGATGTTCTGGAGGCGGTACCCGCTGCTATCCAGCGAATTTTGGCTGCTGGGGAATAGTTGCCTGGCTGCTTTTGTGGCTGGGTTTAATTGGAATTCAAGAAGAGGTTTGCTGCTATGCAAAACGAATCTGTTGAAAATACTGATGGTGCGGGCGTGGCTGCTGAGCTTGGTTCGGATACACAGCTTGGTACTGGTGTTGGCTCTGAATCGCTGGCGCAGCGCGTGCTTCGTCTTCGCCAGGAAATTGAGCACCACACGCACAGGTACTACGTTTTAGACGACCCGCAAATTTCCGATAGTGCTTTCGACTCGCTTATGCGCGAGCTTCGCAACCTCGAAGAAGCCCACCCTGAACTACAAGATCCCTCTTCGCCTACTCAGCGTGTTGGCGGTGCGGTAGGCAATCAGTTCCAGCCCGTTGTGCACCAAGAGCGCTTGTATTCGCTCGACAACGCAATGGACCTAGAAGAACTTGATGCATGGATGGAGCGCACCGAAAGCGCTCTGGGCCGTTTTGTTCCGCTGGTCTGCGAACTCAAAATCGACGGCAGCAGCCTGGCGCTTAGCTATCAGGATGGCAAGTTGGTGCAGGCCGCTACCCGTGGCGATGGCACCACCGGCGAAGACGTAACCGTTAACGTGCGCACCGTGCACGATATTCCTTTGCGTTTGATGGACGAAGGCTTTGCCGCTATTGCCGAAGGCGTTTCCGATATCGAAGTTCGCGGCGAAATATACATGAGCAAGGCCAGCTTCGAGGCGCTGAATGCCCAGGCTGAAGCCACGGGCGGCAAGGTGTTTGCAAACCCACGCAACGCAGCTGCAGGCTCACTTCGCCAGAAGGACGCCAACGTAACCGCGCAGCGCGAACTTTCCACGTTCATTTACGCTATTGCGCGCGACCAGGCAATTCAGGCCAGCGGCCAATGGGAATTGTTGGAATGGCTGCGTAGCTGCGGCTTCCATGTGAACCCCGATGTAAGGCGCTGCGAAAGCCGTGGGGAGGTGCGCGCCTTCTGCCGTGAGTGTTTGGAAAAGCGCTCTAGCTTGCCGTATGAAATCGACGGTGTGGTAGTGAAGGTAGATTCCTTTGCGCTGCAGCACGAGCTGGGCTATACCGCCCGCGCGCCGCGTTGGGCTATTGCCTACAAGTTCCCACCTGAAGAAAAAACAACGTTGCTGCGCGACATCACCATCCAGGTGGGCCGCACGGGTGCCTGCACGCCCGTGGCCGAGCTTGACCCGGTGCTGGTTGCCGGCTCTACCGTTGCGCGCGCCACACTTCATAACGAAGACGAGGTGCAACGCAAAGACGTGCGTATTGGCGATACGGTTATCGTGCGCAAGGCGGGTGACGTTATTCCCGAGGTTTTGGGGCCTATTTTGTCGCTGCGCCCCGAAGGTGCCAAGAAGTGGGAAATGCCCGCTACTTGCCCTAGTTGCGGATCGGCATTGGTTCGCGAAGAAGGCGAAGCGGCTTACCGTTGTGTTTCTATCGATTGCCCAGCTCAGGCGCACGAGCGCTTAACTCACTGGGCTAGCCGTGGCGCGTTGGATATTGAGGGCATGGGTGATGAGCGCGTAAGCGCTCTAATCGATACCGGCAAGCTTACCGACGTTGCCGATTTCTACGACTTAACCGAAGCCGACATCAAAGAGCTCTACGCCGAGCGCGAGCGCAGCACCGAGCTTAAGTCGCCCGCACAGCTTATTGCCGCTATCGAAGAAAGCAAGAAGAGCTCGCTTTCGCGTGTACTATTTGGCCTGGGCATTCGCCATGTTGGTAAAACCATGGCCGAAACCATTGTGAAGGCATACCCAAGCATGGATGCACTGCGCGCTGCCAAGGAAGAAGATCTGGCGGCAATCGATGGCGTTGGCGAAGTTATCGCGCATAGCATTGTGAGCTTCTTCGCCACCGACGATAACATTAAGGTCATCGAACGCTTGGCCGTTGCTGGCGTAAACATGCAGGAAGAAATTACCGCCCCTACCAAGCCGCAAACGCTTCAAGGGCTTACCTTTGTGCTTACCGGCAGCTTGGTTGAGTCGGGCATGACGCGCACTGAAGCCGGCGAGCGCTTGAAGGAATACGGCGCTAAGGTTTCAGGCAGTGTTTCGAAGAAAACCAGCTACGTTATTTGCGGCGAAGCGGCAGGCTCCAAACGCACCAAGGCCGAAAGCCTGGGCGTGCCAATTTTAAGCGAGCAGGATTTTTTGAAGCTTATCGAAACCGGCATGGTGCCAGCTGCAGGCGAGCGCTCGCAGGGTGCGGGCTTGTTTGCTGGGGATGAAGAATAGCCAATGGCAAAGGTTCGTTTGGACAATTTGCTTGTTGAACAGGGGTATTTCGCCGATACCGATGCCGTGCTGCGTGCTGTTATTGCGCGTGAGGTGCGCGTGGATGACGTGTATGTTTCCAGTGCTGCGCTAAAGGTGCGCCCCGATGCCGAAATCTTTGTTAAGAACACCAAGAAATTTGTGAGTCGCGGTGGTCATAAGCTGCAAGGCGCGCTGGATCATTTTGACCAGAACGTTGAAGGCATGCGTTGCATCGACGTGGGCAGCAGCACCGGTGGCTTTTCTGACTGTTTGCTGCAGGCAGGTGCGGCTAGCGTGGCTTGCGTGGATGTGAACTACGGCCAGCTAGCGTGGAGCCTTAGACAAAACCCGCGCGTAACCGTGTTCGAGCGCACCAACATTCGCTTGGCCAAGCCAGAGGATTTGGGTGCGCCTTTCGACATGGTGGTGTGCGATTTGAGCTTCATCGGCTTGGCACAATTGGCCAGCGTGTTTGCGGGGCTGTGCCACAAAGGCAGTATTTTCTTAGGTCTTATCAAGCCGCAGTTTGAAAGCCAGCACGAAGAAACCGATCACGGCATTGTTCGTAGCGCCGAGGTTCGCCAGCGCGTGGTTGCCGAAGTAACTGCCGCTCTGGAAGAAGCGGGCTTTGAGGTTAACGGTGTGGTGGAATCTTCCATCAAGGGGGCCGAGGGCAACGTGGAATACCTGGTGCATGCAACGTTTGGGGGCTGTCAGTGAAAGTTACGGCAAGTGAAACGCTGATGGCCTACATGCAGCGTAAAGGCTACCACTGCATTGCGGTTGAGCCGCTAAGCCCAAAGGGCTGTTGCGCCGATATGACCGAGCTGCACTCGCGTTTTGTTCGCGACAAGGATGTGGCCAAGCTCAAGGCCAAAGGGGCTGGCGTTTGGGAGGCTCCCTTTGGTGAGCTGCTGGTGCTTGAAAAGGGCTTGGACATCGATGAAGAAGTGCACTTCGATTTAGGTAGCTTCTTAGGCATAAAGGATATTAAGGCGGAGGGCATTCGCCCGTTTAGTTTATAGTCGCGTGAATGGCGCTTTAGTATGAGGGCGCCGCCCAACAGTCTCATTGTATTGCAGCAAAAAGAAAGCCCCAGCTGGGGCTTTCGTTGTGTTTTGGGTGGTTGCTGAATTTGCGCTGGGTCAGAATTGCTTCGGTAGCGCTCTCGTTTCGTGGGCCCCTCAGTTGTTGCGACTGTCCTGCTGGTTCAACGCGATCGGCATTTGGAGCAGGGTTTTGCTGGTTCAACGCGAGCGGCGGCTGGAGCAGGGTTCGTAGCTGTGGGGCTGGCCTTCCTCTGTTGGTTGCTGCGCGCTGGTTTCGGGCGCCCCGATGCGCTATGGCCAATACTCACAACGGTTGGGGCAGCGCCCTTTGCGGTTGGGGCACCGCCTTGCGGGCTGTTCGCCGCAAGCGCACTTGCTAGTTCTTCAGCGAGTTCAGCGGAGCAGGCATGCGACCGCCGCGATGGGCAAATACCGTGCCGGCGAATTCGTTCACGGGCATAACTGGGGCATAACCCAGCAATCCGCCAAAGTCCAGCTTGTCGCCAACCTTCTTGCCGATGGCGGGAATAAGGCGCACCGCAGTGGTTTTGTTGTTGATCATGCCGATGGCGCATTCGTCGGCGATGATGCCGAAGATGGCTTCTACGCTGGTATCGCCGGGGATGGCAATCATGTCCAGGCCAACTGAGCAAACGCAGGTCATGGCCTCGAGCTTTTCAAGGCGAAGAGCCCCGCTTTCGGCAGCGCGGATCATGCCAGCGTCTTCGGAGACGGGAATGAATGCGCCGGAAAGGCCGCCAACGCTGCTGCTGGCCATAACGCCGCCTTTCTTAACGGCGTCGTTGAGCATGGCGAGGGCTGCAGTGGTGCCTGGGCCGCCGCACTGGCCAACGCCGATGGCTTCCAGAATCTCGGCCACAGAGTCGCCTTCAGCCGGGGTAGGTGCCAGCGAAAGGTCCAGGATGCCTTTCTGCACGCCCAGGCGACGGCTGGCTTCGCGGCTCATAAGCTCACCTGCGCGGGTGATTTTGAATGCGGTTGCTTTGATGGCTTCTGCGATGCTGGTCATGTCGGCATCTTTGGGCATTTGGCGCAGTACGTTGTTTACAACGCCAGGGCCCGAAACGCCAACGTTAATAACGGCGTCGCCTTCGCCAGCACCGTTGAAAGCGCCGGCCATAAAGGGGTTGTCTTCAACTGCGTTGCAGAAAACAACCAGTTTACCTGCGCCGATGCAGTCGCGATCGGCGGTGAGCTCGGATGCCTTCTTGATCATCTGCGCCATCTTGAAAGCGGCGTCCATGTTGATTCCCGCACGCGTGCTGCCCACGTTTACCGATGCGCACACGCAGTCGGTTGCGGCGAGTGCTTCGGGGATGGAATTCATCAGGTTCTCGTCCGCGCGGGTTGCGCCCTTGTGCACCAGGGCAGAAAAGCCGCCCACAAAGTCGACCCCAACTTCCTTGCCGGCCTTGTCCATGGCAATGGCGATGGGCGTAAGGTCGGTGGCCTGGGTGGCACAGCAGATTTCCGCGATGGGCGTTACCGAAATGCGCTTGTTAACAATCGGGATGCCGTATTCGCGTTCAAGCTGTTCAGCGGTGGGAACAAGCTTTTCGGCGGCGGTGGTCATGCGGTCGTAAACCTTTTGCGCCATGACGTTTACGTCTTCGTGGGTGCAGCTCTTAAGGTTTAAGCCAAGCGTGATGGTGCGGATGTCGAGGTGCTGCTGGCTAACCATGGCCAGCGTTTCGGCAATTTCCTCGGGCGTAATCTGCATAGGGGAGTCCCTTCAGTAAGGTCAACAGATGTACTGAATTCTACCATTGCATATGCAGTGCTGTGTGTGGGTGCCGCCATCGCTTTCGTTGGCATGGTTTTGCAATGCGGAAACGAGGGGCAGCGCGCTTGACGGTGCCGCTCTCCGCTCGTGGCGTGCGGTGCCCCTCTCCGCTCGGGGCTTGCGAATGCCCCGCTCCGCTCGTTGCGTGCGTACGTCGGCGATTCCAAGCCGATGCCCGAGTTCCATCTGCGCGATGCTCGCCTTGCTCTTGCGGATGCCCCGCTCTGCTCGGGGCTTGCGAATGCCCCGCTCCGCTCGCAGCGTGCGAGTGCGGGCGATTTCAGGCTGACGTCCGCGCGCTCCATCTGCGCGATGCCCGCCTTGCTCTTGCGTATGACCCGCTCCGCTCGCGGCGTGCGTACGCGAGCGATTCCAAGCCGATGCCCGAGTTCCATCTGCGCGATGCTCGCCTTGCTCTTGC
>CAVFVF010000037.1:0-3232 GCA_963625925.1 Eggerthellaceae bacterium
ATTATGTACATGCATATAAAAAAATTGCTAAGTCTATTTCTGATGAATGGCTGTAGGTTCCAAGCCTCGTGTTCGCATTACTAGAAAGGCCCCAAAATGGCAACTTTGATCGCAGATAAATACGCGGCCCGCAAGGCCGAGGTGAACGCGCGCTTCGAGCAGCTGCGCGCCAACGAGGAAGAGCTTAATCGCATCTTCGCCGAAATCTACAACATGGTGGGCGAGGTGCCCATCGAGGTTGAGGACAAGTACGTTTCGGTCGCGCGCGTCTTCGACACCGCCGAGGAAATCCCTGAAAGCTACAAGGGCAACCGCTACGTGCGCACCAAGCGCGACGAGGTGGTAAGCCTTATAAGCTACGCGGTGGGCTGCATGTTCGGCCGCTATTCGCTGGACGTGGACGGCCTGGTGCTGGCCAACCAGGGCGACACGCTAGATGATTACTTTGCCAAAATGCCTAGCCCCGAAAATGTTGCCTTCATCCCCGATGACGACAACGTTATTCCCATTACCGACGAAGAGTACTTTGATGACGACATTGTGGGCCGCTTTGTTGCCTTTGTCCGCGCGGCCTACGGTGAGGAAACCCTGGAACAGAACCTGGAGTTTATTGCCCAGGCCTTGGGCGGCAAGGGGTCGTCGCGCCAGGTTATCCGCGCGTATTTTTGCAAGGGCTTTTTTAAAGACCACTGCACCACGTACAAAAAGCGCCCAATTTATTGGCAGTTTGATTCCGGTAAAAAGGGCGGGTTTAAAGCCATTACGTATATGCACCGTTACCAGCCCGACCTATTGGCGCGTGTGCGCACCGACTACGTACACGAACAGCAAGAGCGCTATCGCAGCCAAATAGGCTTTGCCGAAGACGGCCTTGCCAACGCCGAAAAAGGCGAGCGCGTAAAGCTTGAAAAGCGCATTAAAAAGCTGCGCGACCAGCTTAACGAAACGGTGGTTTTCGAAGAAAAACTTCACCACCTGGCAGACCAGATGATTTCTATCGACTTGGACGATGGCGTAAAGAAGAATTACGCTTTGTTCCAGGATGTATTGGCAAAGATTTAATAGGGCAGCTATGGCACAGGTAGATGTAATAGAGCAGTTGAAGGCGCGCTTTTTGCAGCCGCTTCCTAGTTTTCACCAGCGTCACGTGGTTATTTGGCACGACCCTGAAGGTGAATTCGAGGAAGCTTTTGGCCTGCTTGCCCAACAGGGATTTTGCGACGCAGGCGCTGAAGATGGTGTAATGCCGGCAGGCGGTGAATTTGAGCGGCCTCTTCGCTTTGTAAAAGCTGAAGACGGGCATATGTTCAACGTTAAGCGGCTTATCGCGCGCGAAAGCGCGCAGTGCGACATTCTGCTGTACCGCAAAAATGCCCGTGGTGGTATTGAGGGCGATTGGCTTGCCGATGTTGAGATGTACGCCAACCATTTCCAAGCCGATTTTTCTTCGCTGCTGGCCGACCAGATTGGCGCACCAAATGCTGATGCGGTTCGTGCTTCGCTTGCAAAGCATCGTAGCTTCTTTGGCTCGCAGGAGCGCTTGCGTAGGTTTACCCAGTGCATAATTGCACCAGCAAATGATGCAGCAGTGGAGCTTGGCGTATTGGCAGTGCTGTTGGGCGCTAAAAGCCCCAACCAGGTAAGCGCCGGCTTTGTTGTGCGCCGCTATTTGGTAGCGCTGAAAAACGATGACCAAAAGCTGTTAGGTACCTTGCAGAAGTACAACATGATGCCGACGGTGGCTGCTCTTTTGAAGCAACGCACTGGTTATGCAGGATCGATTGAAGAAGAGGGCGTGCTGGTAAACTTGGCTGCCCACATCTTCATTACCGCTGCGGCGCTTACTTTGCCGCAAGACGTTCTTGCCGGCTTGGAGCAGCGCATTGCGCAAAATTACGAGCCCTTCTGCATGGAAATAGTTAAAGATTGGGATCGTTGCGCTTCGGCAGAAGAAGCGGCCGATCTGTTTGAAATTACGCGCTTGGTCGAAGATTCCTGCAACCTGCGCCAGCGCTTTATGCAAGTACCTATTGAAAGCTTGCAAAACTGCGACGTGTTCCCTTGCATCAACGAAGCGATTTTAAGCCAGTTGTTTACCTCCATTGCAGGTGGCGCCAACCGCTCCGAAGAAGCGCGCCAAGCAATAGCTTGCCGGCGTGATCTTTCTTGGTACGGGCGCGTAAAGCATTATTTCGAATTGCTTGAAGCCTTGGTTGCCATGCACGATTTTCATGCCCAACATGCAACCGGGTTCCACTTGGCAAAGGCCAAAGAGGTTTGGCAGGAATACGAAACAAGCTGGTGGCAAATGGATGCCAGCTACCGCAAGCTATGCGCTGCGTATTCTGCTTGCCAGAAGGTGGGGCTAGATTGCTTGGAAGGCCCAATGCGCGAAGCTGCCCAATGGGCCGAAGGCTTGTATTCCAACTGGTATTTGGCCGAATGCAATAGCTGTTGGGCCAGCGCCGCCGAACAGCAATGGGCCGAATCGGGCTACATTGAAGGCATTGCCCAACAACGTAAGTTTTTCTGGGATACGCTGCCGGAATATTCGGATATGGCACCTTGCACGGTGGTTATTGTTTCCGATGCACTGCGCTACGAAGTGGGTTGCTCTATTGCAGCTAAGTTGGATGCCGAGCGTGGCGCCAAGGTAAAGCTTGGCAGCATGCAATCGGTATTCCCTTCGGTAACCGAATTTGGCATGGCGGCTTTGTTGCCGCAGCGTAGCCTGCAGCTTGAATGGGAAACCGGTTGCGTTTTGGCCGATGGCATGCCTACCGATTCCACGGCTAAGCGTCAGGTTGTGTTGCAGAAGCAAAAGCCCACGGCACGTGCGCTGCGAAGCCAAGATTATTTGGACATGGCTTCAGCCCAGCGCAAAGCCTTGCTTAAAGATGCCGGCTTGGTGTACCTGTACCACAACAAAATTGACTCTACGGGCGAAAAACTTGCTAGCGAAGCCGATGTGTTCGATGCCTGCGAAGATGCAGTGGAAGATCTTGTTTCGTTAGCTAAGCGCGTTTGTGGTGATGTTTCTTCTGCGCGCGTAATTATTACTGCCGACCACGGCTTTATGTATACACGCCATGAACTGGGGGAGTGCGAGCGTTTGGGCAAGGCCGATTTGCCCGATGCCCCTGCGCTTTCCAGCAAGCGCCATATTCTGGCACAGCGCAGCGATGTTGATTCTGAATGGATTGCCCAGGGCGATCCGAGTGCAACCTTGTTC
>CAVFVF010000037.1:3260-14869 GCA_963625925.1 Eggerthellaceae bacterium
GCGTAGCGATGTTGATTCTGAATGGATTGCCCAGGGCGATCCGAGTGCAACCTTGTTCATTACCATGAACATGAGCGACCTACAGGGCGGCGAATTCGTTGGCTTGGCCCCACGCCAAAGCGTTCGCATTAAGCGCCCTGGCGGTACTTCGCGTTATGTGCATGGCGGCGTGAGCTTGCAGGAAATGTGCGTGCCGGTAATTGGCTTCCGCAAGGTAAACGCCCGCTCCAAAGATTTTGAAGACACCCAGGTGGCAACGCTAGGCGTGCTTTCGGAATCGCGTCGCATTACCAGCCTTATGTGCCAGATAAGCTTGCTTCAAAACGAAGCGGTTGGCGGCAAGGTGCTGCCAGGCGAATACGAGCTGGTGTTTACCGATGCTTCGGGCAACGAGGTTAGCGATGTGGTTAAAGCCCACGCCAACCGTACCTCTGAAAGCCCGCAAGAGCGCGTGCTGAAGCTGAGCTTTGCGCTGCGATCTTCTGCAAGCTTCTCTTCAAAAGAAACCTACTACCTGGTTGCCCGCGAAAAGGGCACCGGCGAAATTGTTTGGCGCGAAAACTACACCATTGAAGTGGCGTTTTCGCCTGGATTTGACTTTGGCTTTTAACAGTTAGGCGGCGCAGTTGGCTATGCGTCGCGCATTGCGGGAATACGGCATACGAAGGATAGAACCGTGGAAAACGAATTTGTAAAAGATTCACTCGATGAAAAGTTGCTGAAGCATTTTGGCGGCAAGATTGTTCGCAAAGACCTTACTTCGCTTATGAAACGCACTGCCAACGTGCCCACCTATGTTTTGGAATACCTGCTTGGCATGTATTGCTCTACCGACGACCCGGCTGTATTGGACGCCGGCTTAGAGCGTATTCGCAAGGTGCTGGCCTCCAACTATGCTCGCCCCGACGAAAGTGAAGTAATTAAATCGAAGATTCGCGAGCTGGGCCAATACACCGTAATAGACAAAATCACAGCTTCGCTGGACGAGCGCAACGACTTCTACGTGGCCGAGCTGGAAAACTTGGACATCGAGAACTTTGTAATTTCGCCCGACTACGTGCGTCAGTACACCAAAATGCTGCAAGGTGGCATTTGGTGCATTATGCGCATCGAATACCTGCGTGAAGAAGCCGACGATGGGGAAGATCCGCTAGCAACCATCTTCGATGAGTCCAAGAAGAAAAAGGCTCGCAGGTCGGGTAAGCGTACCCCGCTCGATTCGCCCTTTTCGATTACCGAGCTTACGCCCATCCAAATGCCAAACCTTAATTTGGAAGAAATCATCGAGCAGCGCCAATACTTCACGCGCGATGAATGGGCTGATATGATTCTGCGGTCTTCGGGCTACGAGCCTTCGGGCATGACTGATCGCGAAAAGCTTCATTTCTTGCTGCGATTGGTGCCGCTTATCGAGCGTAATTACAACCTGTGCGAGCTTGGTCCACGCGGTACTGGCAAAAGCCACGTATATAAGGAAGTTTCGCCGTACTCCATTTTGGTTTCGGGAGGGCGTACCACGGTTGCCAACCTGTTTGGACGCATGAGGGCTGTTCATTGGGCCGAAAAGGTTGGCTTGGTGGGCATGTGGGATTGCGTAACCTTCGACGAGGTTGCTGGCATGCATTTTACCGACGACTTGGCTGTGCAAACCATGAAAGACTACATGGCCAGCGGCAGCTACGTGCGTTCGCGCGAGCAGATTAACGCCAATGCTTCCATGGTTTTTGAGGGCAACATAAACGACTCAGTTGAAAACACTCTTAAAACCACGCACTTGTTTGAGCCGTTCCCGCCCGAATTCAACAACGATTCGGCGTTCTTCGACCGCATTCACAGCTATTTGCCAGGTTGGGAAATTCCCAAGATGCGTTCGAGCCTGCTTACCAATCATTACGTCCTTATTACCGACTGCCTAAGCGAGTTCTGTCGTGAAATGCGCAAGCGCGATGAAGGCTACCTTATTGGCGAGTATTTCAGGCTGAACGGCGACTTTAACAAGCGCGATGAAATTGCCGTTACCAAAACCTTTAGCGGCCTGGCCAAGCTGTTGTTCCCCAACGAAGAAATGAGCAAGGAAGACGTACGCTGGCTGCTGGATTACGCCATTGAAGGCCGTAGGCGTGTAAAAGAGCAGCTAAAGCGCATGGCCGGCATTGAATTCATGGATGTGGCGCTTGGCTACAGCGATAAAGAAAATCCGGGCGATACGACCGTCGTTAAGGTTTTGGAAGAGCCCGACGAAACGCTTATTACGGGTGCTCTGTTGCCCCCAGGCCATGTTTTTGCAATTGGCCGCGCTTACTCTTCGGGCGAGTTTGGCTTGTTCCGTTTGGAGAACAAGGCTGTGAGCGGCGATGGGGGCTTTAGTTCTGAAGGCCTTGGCAATTGGCGTACGGTAGGTGAATCGTTTGGCGCGGCGTTTAACTACTTCGTTAACAACGTAAGCCGCGTTGCGCAGGGCATGCGCGCAATGGAAAAAGACTACTTGCTGTTCTTCAACGATATTCAGGGTAGGGGCCAATCCGATGAGGTTTCCTTGGCGGAGTTCATTGGCTTGTGCTCTGCTGCCTGCGGAAGGCCTGTAGCGGCTGGGTTGGTTGTACCAGGCATTATTCGCATGTCGGGCAGCATGGATAAGCTCTCTGGTTTGGAAGAGATTTTTCGCGTTGCCAAAAACGCGGGTGCCAAGCGCATTTTGCTGCCGTTTGGATGCGTGGCCGATTTGCAACAGATTCCTAGCGAGCTTATGAGTGGTTTGAGCACCGATTTCTATCCCGATAACGATCCGGTTGCGGCAGCGCGCCAGGCATTAGGCCTGTAGGTGGCGGCACATGGCGCAGGTGACGATAGATGTAGATGCGTTACGCAGCTATTTGTTGGACTACTGCGGCAGCGCCATGTTTTCGGGCTTTCCGGGGGCGTTGGTAGATGTGGGCCGCATAAGCTCGGCAAGCGGCGAAGAGCTGTGCCATATTGCTGAACAGCTAGGCGTTGACCTGCGAAAATTTGTTGTTGGTTAGTACTTTTTGTTTACGAGGGGTTTAGTCATGGGTGAATTGCACGATAAGATTTTCAGCCTTATCAACATGCTCAAAGGTTCATACAGCCTAGATTTTTTGCAGGCTGCTTTTGCCGATGAGCAAAAGGGCGATATAGCTATCGCAGTGGTGGAGCTGTGCTGCGCTGGCAAGCTGGTTATCACCGAAGAGGGCATTGGTACGCCAATGGCATCGCAGCCCCCAGCGCCTGCCGCTGAAGAGGAAGCTACTCCTGCGGCTGCCGCTGAAGATGAGGTTGCTTCTGCTACTGCGGCTGAGGGGGAAGCTACTCCTGCGGCTGCTGCCGAAGGTGAGGCTGCTTCTGCTACTGCGGCTGCGATTGCCTCTGTGGCAGAGCCGCAGCCAGTGCTGGAGCTTGAACCTGAGGCCGCATCGGCGGTTGATTCAATGGCCGTGCCGTCGCATGAGCATGTACCTGCTTCCGAGCCTGCGACCAGTGTGCCCGAATTTGAGCTCATCGGCACCGAGCCTGTGGCCAGTGTGCCCGAGCCCGAACTTGAGCTCATCGGCACCGAGCCTGTGGCCAGTGTGCCCGAGCCCGAACTTGAACTCATCGGCACTGAGCCCGAGCCTGTATATAGCAGCGACGATTATTTGTCCGAGGATGAAATCCAAGGCCTTATCGATAATCTTTCTGCGCCCAGCTATGAGCGCTATGAGTTTACGCCGCGCCCCAAGAAGGAACCCGTTAAGGTGGCTCCTGTTGTTGATCGCATTCTGCTTGCAACCGATTTTTGCGATGCCTTGCCTTTTAAGAACCGCGCCCTTAATTGTTTTGGTCGTGAAGGCATTGTTACCATTGGTGATTTGGCTGCACGCTTCGATTCCTTGGAAAATATGGGACACATGGGTGCGGGTACGCTCAGGCAGGTTGACGAGCTGCTTTCATGTGGTGCTGTTCATAACCGCGAATATAGCAGGGAAACATGGCTTGCCCTGCAAAAGAAGTTTTCTAGCAAGTATGTATTCGATGAGTTTGGTCAGCTGGTTGCTGTGCCAAAAAGCGCGATGGCGGGTTATCCCGATGCTTTTGATGAAGGTGCATATTTTGCTTCGTTTGCCCCTGGGGCCAATGAAGTCGTTAAGGCTGCGTGGGATATCTGCAAACGTGGTTCCTACAACTGCTTAGGCGCTTCGTTTTTCATTATCCTGCCCGCTCGTGCCCAGGCCCTACTTGCTAAAAACGATGGATCGGTACCCGCTGCTTCAGAAGCTTTGGCAATCGAGCTGGCTCAAGATCCAAACATGATTGAAAGGTGTACCAGCATTCTGAGTTCCAGGTTCGCTCAGGCCGATGCGTCATCTATCGAAGGTGGCAGGTTCATCGACATTCCCCAAGGTGAATGCTGGGATACTGCAGTGAAGCAGCTTCTTGATGCCCAGCCCCGTGCGCAGTACAACGAAGCAGAACGCATGGTTACCGTTAGCCCCATTCGCCTAAGCGAATGGCTTGAGCCTTTGCAGGGGAATAGCTTTGATATTATGCGCTCCCGCTTGGAGGGTAAAAAGCTGCAGGAAGTAGGGGACGAGTTTGGGATTACGCGCGAACGTGCGCGCCAGCTGCAGGAAAAAGCTCTTGAAAGCAGGCCGGTTCTTTATGAAGACAAATACCTTCCCATCTTCGATAAATACAAGTTCGGCTGCGCTCAATTCTGCAAGGCCTACCAAGAACCTGAGCAGGTGTATTACTACCTGAAAATGGTATCTACGGCCAAAGGCAAAGATCGCATGCCTCTTTCCGAGGCGGCAAATGATCCATTTGTGCCGCAGGAAGTTAAGGCTTTGGCCGAAGCTGGGATGGTAGAAGGCAGCATTTGCGTTGACGGGGAATGGGTAAAAAAGAGCGAGCGCCCCATCATCGATTTCCTGGTAAAAAAGCATGCCAGCAGCCAAAACGTTTCTTTGGATGAGCTTTACTCGCTTTACCAAGATTTTTTGCGTGATCATAACCTTCAGGGTGAAAAGCCGCTGGATCCCAGCAACATGCGCGCTTTTGGCGCTACGGTAGAGCGTTGCGAAAAGGTGCTGAACGCTCGTGTTCTTACCGACGATTCGGGCTTGCGCAACGGTATTCGCTATTACGATTCTTCGGCTTTTGATTTGGATGCCCTAGCGGAAGCGATTGGCGCATTGGCCGGCAAGAACATCGAGTGCTCAGCCGAGCTGCTTATGGGCCTTCCCGAACTTGCTGAAGTGTTGGATGCGTGCGATATCCGCAATGGTTACGAGCTTCATTGGGTTGTAAAGAATCGCTGTGGGGCAATTGAAGGTGTTGAGCTTGGCCGCTGCCCAATGATTACCTTGGGTAGCGCTAATAGGCGCAAGCAGGTTGCCGATCTTATCCAAGAAATTGGCCCAGCAAGCGCAGATGCGCTGGCTAAGGAATACGAGCTTCGCTATGGAATTTCCCAAGCTACTTTTAGGGCAAATTACCTTGATGAGTTCGATAACTACTGCAGCAACGGGCTTTATTCCATTAAGGCCATAACGCTCAACGATGCACAGATAAACTTCTTGCAAGATGCCTTGGTTGGCGAGGCTCCTTACTGCGAGGCAGCGGAAATCGAAAAGCTCTTCACCGAGCAATTCCCCGAATGGGACGGCACCTTGCTAACCAATGCGGTGTTTAACCAGCTAGGGTTCCGGGTGTCGGGCGGTCTTCTTGTTGCCAACTGGGTAAATGAGTCGGATTTGTTTGCTAGCCTTATCAAATCGTTGCCGCGCTTCACTGCAGGCAAGGCCCCCTTTACGGCTTCCGTTTGCGATAATCGCTTCTTTAAATCCGAGTTGGATAAGGTTCTGCGTGCTTGGGAAGTGGTTCAGGTCCGTAAAGAAGAGTATTGGGCCGTTGGTGAAATCAAAGGCGATGGAAGCGTGCTTACCCCGCAGCACTGCGAGGCTTTTGTAAATCGCTGCCTAGAAGCAATGGAACCCGAAATCCCTTACACCATTCCTAGCCTGCGCAAGCTTGGGCTTACTAGCGAAATAGATGCAATTGTGCAGGGTGCTGGGCTGGGCGATTATGTTTTGCAGTCCATTCTTACCCAGGCCTATGTTGGAGGTGCGCTTAAGCGTACCAACATTGCGAATATGGCTGTGTTCTGCAAAACCCGCGGTACGTTTAAAGCTACCGCAATGTTGGAAACGCTTATTGCCCAAAATGGAAGCATGAGCGTAAATGAGCTCGTTGCTTTGTTAAAAAGCCAGCTAGGTTTGCAGATGGTTGCTGCGCAGCTGCGCATAGTTATTCAGCGCTCCGACCGTTTGCAGGTGGATCCCTCTACCAGCCTTGTGTCGCTGTAGAGTGCGTAAATTCCACCGGCTGGTTAACGCTTTACGCCCCGTGTGCATTGCTTGCTAGAATCGGGCTGTAAAACAAGCGGCTGCTTGCAGCCTAATTTTAAGGAGCAACTATGATCCCTCAACTCACCGAAAGCGAATATACTGCAAAGGTAGAAGGCGTGTCGTATCCCGTGCTGGTAGATTTCTTTGCTACCTGGTGCGGCCCCTGCAAGATGATGCACCCCATTTTGGAAGAGCTTGCCATCGAAAAGCAGGGCAAGGCTGCGGTATATCAGGTAGATGTAGACCAGCAGCCTGGTTTGGCTCAGCGTTTTGGCATCATGAGCGTTCCCACTCTTATGGTGTACAAGGGCGGCAAGCTGGAAAAGCAGTTTGTGGGTATGCAGCCCAAAGAGGTTCTGGCTGAAGCGCTTTCCTAAGTTTGGTTGCTGCTTGGTAGGGGCGTGGTTTGGCTTGTTGGGCCGGGCTGCGCCTCTTTTTTGTTTTTGCATATGGTTCCACCTGCCAACTTTGCCAAAAGCGCAATTTGGCAGCCCGTCTGCGTTTTGCGCAAATTCCTAGAAGGCTAATGGCCTATTATTTAAACAGGCTAATTTAACTTCCAAACTGCGCTTATGGCGCGTTTTGGGGTCGTTGAGGGGGATGAACCATGGACGAAGCAACTTTGCCCTTGAGCCTGCTTTGCAGGGACTACATATTTTTCCAGGATGGTGAAATTGCTTGGGATGGAAATAATCACAGAATTGTTGGTGTGCAAATTAATGCCGCCAAGGTCGATGAATTCCAAGCTTTTCAGCAAGAAATCTATGATGAATGGGACGATTTTCGCGACTTAACCAAAACCGCGTTAGATATGCTGTCTGCGCTTTCAAACGATGCAGAGTTTCGTATTCCGCGCAATGCCATTGCTCCTGGTGTAGCTCGGGCTTTGCCACAGGGCGACCTTACCGCTATGACGTTTGCGAACCTGTTTGCATGCGACCAGGCAATGACCATATACGCAGCTGTGGCAGATGATGGGGAGGATATTTATCTTTGCTATTACGATACGCGTTTGAGCAAGGGAATCCCGCATTTCTTTAACTTGTTAGCGCGTTTGATATGGGATTTGCGCAAAAATTTCAGTGCATTAAAAGGCACGCCATTCAAGCTGGGCTTTATGCCTACTGCAAACCCCACCAACAGGTGTTTGGGTGAAGTTCCCCATTATGTTTCGGGTGCGCAAGATCCGTTGTTGCTACTGCAAGTAGACGAATTGCCACAGATTGATGCTGCGCCCAATCCGGAAAAGGCCATTTTCAACAAGGATGACCAGAACGTAGAGCCCGAAGCCAATGAAGCTGCTCCCCAGGAAGCGCAGCCGCCCCTTGGTGGGCCTGCGGAAGTTGACGACGGGGTTTTGCAAATACTCGATAACGCCGGCATCGAGCATGCGGAAGTTTACACGCAGTCGGAATTGGAAACCCATAAGGCAACGCAAAGCGCAGCCGCTGCTCCCGCTGCTCAATGCGGAGGTGAACCAGAGGCTTTATCGCCTTCTTGCAAAGAGCAGTACGCAAAGGCTGCTAGCGCCATTTCCGGCGTTGCCGGTGATTTGGCTGCCTCCATTAACGCGGTTTCTAGAGATCTGGCAGTTGCCATCAACGAGGTTCCGGCCGGACTGGCTCGGGCGGTTGATGCCGTAGCCTCCCAGAAAGCCTCCCATGTTGCCCCCAGCTCTGCGCCCGAAGCGAAAGAAAAGCTCTCTAAAGCTAAAGACAGCACTAAACCTGCACGCGAAGAAAACCCCGCTAACGCTGAAGCGGAACAACGCGAAAATCTTGAGAATGAGCAAGCTGCTCCCATTTCTGTGGACCAAGCTGCACAGGAGCTTGAAGCGGCGCAGGCAGCCGCAAATGCAGTAGTCGAGGCTGCCGTAGAGGTTGATCCGTCTGCTTCAACAAACAATGCCTCAATGCCTTTGATCCTACTTGGTAGGGACTACATCTTCTTCAAAGAGGGCAGTATCAATTGGGACGGCAAGGCTCACAGTATTTCTGGCGTGCAGGTGAATTCTGCTTTGTACAATGAGCTGCAGGATTTCAATAAAGAATGGTTCTCCGATTGCGAAGATGCGAAAGCGTTAATCAAAAAGGCGGTTTCCATGTTGCGCGATCTTGAATTAGATGAAGAGCTTCGAATTCCACGTACTGATATTGCCAAGGGCATTTGCTGCGCTTTGCCTGAAGGCGACCTTACCGGTATTACGCTTGCAAACCTGTGTGCGTGCGACCACGCCATTATGGTTACCGAGAGTTTGAAAGCTACGAAGAAATATCAATATAGCTGCAGCTACGACCCCCGTTTGCGCTTGGGCATTCCGCATTTCTTCGACTTGATTGCACGATTGGTGTGGGATTTGCGAAAGAGTATCCCGGAGCTGAAAGACATGCCCTTCGCGATTAGCTTTGCGCCAGACGGCAGCCATCCAAGCAGGTCTTTGCAGGACGTTTCCGTTGAGGCCCCAGGCGCACAAGAGCCAGTATCAAAATTGCTGGTAACTTCGCCGCCAAAAAAGGGCGGCTCGTACTGAGCTGCCCCTATTCAATGCTGCCTAACGTTCGGTAGGCCCTGCCGTTGATTCCTTCATCTATTACGGTGCGAGGGCGTAGTCGATGATGAATTGGAAATTGTTGTCATGGCACTTTTCCATAGGATCGTCTGCCAAGTCGGTTTTGTCATTGAATTTTTTGGTTTGGAAGTTGTAGCATTCGCTTCCGCACTCATCGAAGTAAATCCCAAAAAAGTAAAGCCGTTTTAGCTTAGAGAAATCAAGAACGTAGGTACCGTCTTCCTGGTTTCGGACGCAGTCGTAAGAGCCAAAAGTTTTTTCAAAGTCCCAGTACAGCTTCTTGTCCAGCGCCGCAGCAAGGTCTTCCCAGCTGTTTGCCTTTTTAAGCTCATCGCGAAGCTCGAACCCTAGCTCGTCGGATAAAGAGTAGGGAGGTTGCGAAGGTGGCTCACCGAGTTTATGCGTCATTTCGCCTAGCAGGCGCACTCCCTCGGGAGTTTCTACCTCTAGCCAAAACCAGCCAGCAGCTGCGTTGAAGTTGTCCCCGTAGATGTCCATAAATATGTCGTACCAGGCCATTGTGTCTCCTTCCCGGAAGCGCACCGCCCTCTGTCCTTTTAGCTGCTTAGCACCACTGGGCAGTTTGCTTTCTGCAATTAGGAAAATGCTTACTTAAGCTTCCCCAAAATTAACCTAGCAATAATAAGTTTACCCAAGTCAATAGATATATTTTGCGCAAAATTTGATTTGTTTCGTGCTTGGCGGCGAGGGGGGTGATTCAGCGATTAGTGCCGCATATTCGGTCAGGTAGCTGTTGATTCTGGAAGGGCCTGTAGCACACGAGCTCGTGCTGCCTGGTTCGAGCATTTCGATGATCTTAAGCAAGTGGTCTTCCAGGTTTAAGCAGAAGAAAGCTGCAAAGGGGTAGGGGTCTTCTTCTGTTTGGAACGCACGAATGGCCGAAATGTATCGTGCGCAGCTTTCGGCCTGGATGTTGATGGGTTCGTATCCGGCTTGCATAAGCAGGAAGTTGCTCATAAGCTGCCCCGTGCGCCCGTTTGCATTCACGAAGGGGTGAATGCTTTCGAATTCTAGGTGGAAAAGCGCGGCAAGTTTGAGAAGCAATTTGTTGGTATGCAACCTAAAGAGGTCCTGGCCGAAGCGCTTTCTTAAAGCGACGTACGCATATTAAGGGGCCGCAGTTCAGTTGAGCTGCAGCCCCTAGCTATTTAGCTTGGAGTGAATGGGCTTATGGCTTTGGCTTCACACGGGCGCTTGGCGTACACCTACGTGATAGTATATATAGCTGTGACTTTTCCGAAGGTGGCCTGTGCGCTGCCTTCGTGTTTTGCAAAGGGCAACAGCCGGTTGCCGCCGTAATAAGAAGGACAAAGATGCGCGAAAAGCTTGAGAAGATCATCAACGCATACGAAGAGCTTGAGCAGAAGCTGGGCGACCCTTCGGTGCTCGCTAACCAGCACGAATACAACAAGCTGGCAAAAAGCTACGCCGACCAGGGCCCTCTGGTGGCCAAGGCTCGCGAATATGTTCAGGATTTGGACGACCTGGCTGAAGCCAAGGAGCTTTTGGGCGACCCTGAAATGAAGGAGTTTGGCCAAGAAGAAATTTCGCGCATCGAAGGCGAGCTTCCGCAGCTTGAAGAAGACATCAAGTTCATGCTCATTCCTTCCGACCCTGCCGATGAAAAGAACATCATCGTGGAAATTCGCGCTGCCGCCGGTGGCGACGAGGCCGCTATTTTTGCAGGCGACCTGTACAAGATGTATTCCCGCTTCTGCAGCCAGCAGGGCTGGAAGCTTGAAACCATGGATGTTTCGCCTTCCGAAGCCGGCGGCTATAAGGAAATCCAGTTCAAGGTAACCGGCAACAAGGTGTTTTCGGTTATGAAGTTCGAAAGCGGCGTGCACCGCGTGCAGCGCATTCCTAAGACTGAAAGCCAGGGCCGCATTCACACTTCCACGGCAACTGTGGCCGTTTTGCCTGAAGCCGACGAGGTTGAGGTAGACATCAAAGAAAGCGATCTTCGCATCGACGTGTTCCGCGCCGGCGGCCCGGGCGGTCAGTGCGTTAACACCACCGACTCCGCTGTGCGCATTACGCACATGCCTTCTGGCCTGGTGGTTCAGTCGCAAGACCAGAAGAGCCAGCTGCAGAACAAGATTGCCGCTATGGCTGTTTTGCGTGCGCGCTTGTACGAAAAGATGCTGGCCGAACAGCAGGCTGCCGAAGGCGCCAAGCGCTTGGCCCAGATTGGCTCGGGCGACCGCGCCGAAAAGATTCGCACCTACAACGCTCCGCAAGACCGCGTTACCGACCATCGTATTGGCTTCAATTCCACCTATAATGGCGTGCTGATGGGCGATTTGCTGGGCGATGTGATTACTGCGCTGCAGGCAGCCGACCGCGCTCAGAAGCTGGAAGAAACCGTTTAAAGTTTCGTTGGCTACTGACATTTGGACAATCAAAGCCGCGCTGGATTGGACGGTAGGGTACTTGGAGCGCAAGGGCGATTCCAACCCCCGCGTTTCGGCGGAATGGCTTATGTCTGAAGCCACAGGCCTTGAGCGCATTCAGCTCTACGTCAATTTCGACAAACCGCTTTCAACTGAAGAGCGCGCCGTGTTGCGCGACTTTGTTGCTCGCCGCGGTAAAGGTGAGCCCCTGCAGCTCATTAG
>CAVFVF010000038.1:0-4773 GCA_963625925.1 Eggerthellaceae bacterium
GGATATGACGGAGCGCATGAAGCAACTGGGTGTAACTGACAGGGGCCTGTGGGTTGCGCACACGCTGCGCGGATTCAACTACGTAAACGGCGCCATTTTGGACGATGGCTGGGACAACCCGGTGGTGCAGGCCAAAACGCGCGAAGTGTTTGCGCTTATTCCTGCGGAATATGTGGTTGATTGCAAAAAGCTCTCGGTTCCTAAGAAGCGTTTTTACTTTGAGGTTACGGGCCAGCCCGAGCCTAAGCTTTCGCCCCTGCCGTATATGGGCTACCTGGCTAGCCGCGCTGCGCAGGCTGTGCGCGTGCAGGGCGTGGGCTTCTTGCTGAAGGACACGCTGCGTTTTGCTGGCAACAAGGTAAACAAACAGGGCATGGAACAGGGGCAGTCCTAATGGCTGCAAGCACGCCTGCCCGCCGCTGTTCTTTCGCCCCTGCGCACATCGCTTCGCAGGTGGGCTTGTACGCCGCCTGTGCGTTAATCCCTGTAGCCATTTTGCTGGTTTGCTTGGCGCTGGCGGGCGAATACCCGTTTGGCAATATTCATGTGCTGGATGAAGACTGCGACCTGGCTTATCAGTACGCTAATTTGCTGGCATGGTTCCAGAACGTGCTGTTGGGCGATGCCAGCCTGTTGTATTCCAGCGGCAAGCAGTTGGGCGGCAACATGTTCGCCACCTACAGCTATTACGTGGCTTCGCCTTTGAACCTGCTGTTGGTGTTTTTCCCGCAGGGCGCAATCGAAGATTTCTACTTCTTTATTCGCCTGCTGCGTACGGCCCTGTGTGGCATAACCATCGCGGTGTTTATTCGTCGTAGGCTATCGAGCGTTGCGGCGCCGTTGGTGTTGGCCTTGGCCATTTGCTATGCGCTGTGCCAGTACAACATGGTGCAGGCCACCAACATTATGTGGCTGGATGCGCCCATTCTTATGCCGCTCATCGCCTTGGGCGTGTGGCGCTTTGTAACCGCTGGCCGCATGAAGCTGTTTGTTATTGCGCTGGCTGTTTCTATTTGGAGCTGCTGGTACACGGGCTACATGTGCGTAATCGCTTCGCTGTTTGTGTTTGTGCTGGAGTTTTGGCTGCAGGCTAACGCGTCGGGCGGGAAATTCCCTTGGCGTGCGTTTGTGGGAAAGCTATTCAAGTTTGGCTTGGTGCTGCTGCTTATTGCGGCCGCAACAATGGTTATATTGGCCCCTTCGGTGTACGGCTTGCTTTCCGGCAAGGGCGATCAGCTTGAATCGGCTTCAAAAATTGCACGCTGCTGGCCGTGGGATTTCTTCGCCGCTTTCTTGCCGCTTAACTTCAAATACAACTTCCAGCGCCCGCAGTTGTTCTGTGGAACGCTGGTGTTGGGCGCGCTGCTTATGCTGCTGTTTACCAGCAAGGTGCAAAAGCGCGACAGGGTGGCTTTTGCTGTGATTCTGTTTGCGCTGCTGCTGTGCATGTTCGTTTCTGCGCTCGATCGCGTGTGGACGGGCTTTACCGACGGCAACAACTATTACTGCCGCTGGGCGTTTGTGGTGGAATTTCTGCTGGTGTTTGCCGCTGCTTATGCGCTCAACAAGGGCTTGCCTAGCCAGAAGCAGGCGCTGCGCATTTTGGCGTGCATGGTGGCAGTGGGGCTTATTGCTTTTGCTCTGGGCGGTTTTAATGCGTATGGTCACGCGTACGCAACTGCGTTTGTAGAAGCTGGATTGGTGGAAAACCCCCTGGTAGTTGCTTGCTTTAGCTTCTTCAGCCGTCCGGTGTGCTTGGCTGTGTTTGTGGCTACCAGCTTGGCGCTGTTTGGACTTTGGGCGCTGGCAAAGCGCGGTATTTCGTTAGCGGAGGGAGCGAGCCAAGCTGCTGCTAACGGGCAGGCTCTAGAGAAGGCCGCTGTTGGCCATAGTTCGCTTCAGGCACACGCCGCCGGCGAAGGGGATGCCGGCAGCCCTGGCGAAGATGGGGCTGGCTCTACGGTCGAGCCCAACGCCACTGTAGGCCGCAGTTCGCTTGCCGCAAAGGTCGCGGCGGTTCTTTTGGTGGTGCTGGTTTCGGCCGATATGGGCATCAACGCGTTTTCGTGCATCGCGGTAGATGAAGTGGTGTGTCGTAACGTGTTTGGCGGCGAATACACTCAGTACTACGAAGAAGCTGAAGACGGTCTTAGCGCCTTGCAGGCTGCTGATTCGGGCTTGTACCGTGTGGACAAAACTTATTCGTGCATTCACGACCACACACGCTTTCGTGTACCCACTAGTGAAAGCCTGCATTTGGGATATATGCCATTAAGCTCGTATCTTTCTACCAACGATAAACTCGCAGGTGAGTTTATGGGCAATATGGGTTACATGCCGCGCCAAACCGATGCGCCCGAAATTATCCAAGGCACGTATCCAGCGCCTATTCTGCCTTCCGATTCACTGTTGGGCCTGCGCTATGTTGGTTCGTCTAGCGCTGTTGATGGTTATGAAAACACGGGTATTTCTTCTGGTGGCGGTGGTGGCCAACAGGTTGGTGGCGAAGAGCATTATTGGTATAAGAACAACTACGCATTCCCGTTGGCATTTGGCGTGGGCAGTGGTGCCACGCAAGAAATTGGCGTGCAGAGCGATGCGTTCACTTACCAAAACAAGTTGTTCCAGGCGCTGTTTGGCACCAGCCAGGAAATGTATTCCACCCTGCAGTCCACCAAAACCACTTCCGATGAAACAGGAGTGTATTGGCAGGTGAACGAAACCAGCTCCAGCAGTCTGTGTTACGCCGAGGTTCGCTCTACCGCTAGCTATGCCGATTATTTCTGGGACGGCTTCCAACTAACCATTGATGGCAATAAGGTTGCGGGCGGTTATTATCATTCGTTTACCTATGGCATTGTGCCCACGGGCAGTGTTTATGCTGGCGAGGAAATCTCCCTTACCGGCAGTTCCGTGCTGGGTTCCGACGAAAACATGAAATTGTACTTGGTAGAAGCTAACAGTAGCTTGTTGGGCCAGCTTAGCCAGCAGGCCAACGCCAAGGCCGCAACGTTCAACGAATTCCGTGACGGTTATATTTCTGCCAGCTACACGGCCAGCGAACGTGACGCTTATCTATTCATGAGCATCCCTTACGACGCTGGCTGGACGGTAAAGGTGAACGGCCAGGTAGTGCAGCCCGAATTGGTGGGCGGCTGCCTTATGGCTATCCCTGTGCAACAGGGCGAAAACGCTGTTGAGCTGAGCTACTGCAGCCCCATGCTGGTACAAGGCGCCGCTGTTTCGGTAGTGGCCTGGTTGGGCATGCTGGCGTTCATGGTTGCGCGTGCTCTTCGTAGGCGCGCGGCAAAGTAGGCTGCTGCACAACAGCGCCGCGTCTTTGTTAGCCGGCAACTTCCCTCGAAAAATATGGAAGTGCCGCACGTTTTTCCTAGGGAAAAATGTGGGAGTTTGGGCCGCTTTGGCTTTGTGTTGAGCGGACGCTCTTTTCCCAGCGCGTGTATCATGGAACCAACGCTTAATACGCTAGGAGGGGAGTGCTGCAAGTGAGTGGCAAGGCGAAACATAATGAAGCCGCCAGGGCCGGCGTGGCTGTTTGCGCCTCTGGTGCGTCTGACGCCGCTGCCATTGCATCCAGCGCGTCTGGTGCGAACCCCGATGCGCCCTTCTTTTCCATCGTTATGCCCATGTACGGCTCCGAAGCCTACATTGCCGATGCAATCTTCGATGTGCAAAACCAGCTGTGCGCCAGCTGGGAGCTTATTGTGGTTGACGACGCTTCGCCCGATGGCAGCCGCGCCATTGTGGAGCGCTTCGCTGAGGCCGACCCTCGCATTCGCCTGGAAACGCACGTGCAGAACCGCGGCCTTTCTGCCGCCCGCAATACCGGCTTGGCTGCTGCGCGCGGCGAATATGTGTGGTTCCCCGACCCGGACGATCGCTACGATTTCACCTTGCTGCAAAGCGTGCGCAATTCGCTGGAAAAGCAGCAAGCGCCCGTGGTGATGTTTGGCCATGTGGAGGAGTTTTACCCTGTGACCTTTGCGGTTGCCGCCCAGCCAGCACCCACCAACGTGGTGGATTTCCCTTTGGAAACGCACCATTACGGTCGCGCCAAGCTGCGCGCCCATGTGCTGGAATTCGAAAAGCGCACGCACTATGGCTACGCCTGGAACAAGGTGTATCAACGCTCCTACCTGCAGCAAGGCAGCTTTCTGTTCACCGAAGATCTTCCGCTCATCGAAGACATCGAATTTAATGTGCGCGTGTTCCAAGACCTGCCTGCGCTTAATGTAGTGGGCCAAACGCTGTACCGCTACGCCAAACGCGAGCAGGCCAACCTTACCAACAAGTTTGTGCCGCGCTATTACGAAGTGCACCGCCAGCGCATCGAAATGCTACGCAATCAGCTGGAATCATGGGGCTTACTCACTGAAGATGCCAAGGCCACGCTTGGTGCCCTGTACGCTCGCTATATTCTTTCGGCGCTGGAGCGCAACCGTCAAAAGGAAAGCGGCATGAGCGCAGTTCAGCAGCGCGAATGGTTGGAGGGCGTGTTCGCCGACCCGCTGTTTGGCGAGCTTGTGCCTAACGCCCAGGCCGAAAGCCGCGCGTTGGCCACCTGCTTAAAGCCCATGCAGCAGCGCGATGTTGCTAAAACGCTTGCGCTGGGCAAGCTCATTCATGCGGCCAAAGGTGGTGCGTTGCATGGCGTATTCCAAAAGCTGAAGGCCGGCAGGTAAAGCTTTCCCTGCTTTGGCCCCACCCACGGGCGTTTGCTTTGGCTCCCGCCGCTCCCGGTTGCCTTACACC
>CAVFVF010000038.1:4783-7582 GCA_963625925.1 Eggerthellaceae bacterium
CGCTCCCAGCTGCCTTACATCTGTCGCCCCGCTTGCCTTGCATCCGCTTTGGATCCCGCTGCGTTTGTCTTGCAATTCAACCAAAATAAAACAGCGCGGCATATTGGCGGCCATCTGCTGTGGTTGGGCGTAATATAGCAGGAAACGTTTTTAAGAAAGGGGCCCGCAAAGTGGATTTGTCCATCGTCGTGCCATGCTACAACGAAGAAGGCAACCTGCCGCTGCTGTTCAATGCAGTGGAAGCTGCTTTTGCCGGCCAAGACGTAACGTACGAATTGGTGCTGGTGAACGACGGCAGCTCCGATGGTACTTCGGCCGCTTTGCATAGCCTTCCTGTGCCTGCCAGCTGCGAACGTGGCGTGGTGGTAGACTTCTCGCGCAACTTCGGCAAAGAATCCGCGGTGCTTGCCGGCCTGCAAAACGCTGCTGGCGATTGCGTTGCCATTATGGACGCCGACTTGCAACAGCCACCTGCAACCTTGCTTGAAATGTATCGCATGCTGCTGGCCAACCCCACGGCCGATTGCGTCGCGGCTTTCCAGCAGCAGCGCAAAGAAGGCGGCGTGCTGCGCTTCTTTAAGAAGAACTTCTACAGGATGTTTGGCAAAACATCGCAGCTCAATATCGTGCCCGATGCTTCCGACTTCCGCGTGTTCCGCCGTGGTGTTGCCGAAGCGCTTACCGCCATGCCCGAAAGCTTCCGTTTTTCCAAGGGCATGTTTGCTTGGGTTGGTTTTGAAACGCTGCCGTTCCCGTACACGCCAGCCGATCGCGCCGAAGGCACCAGCAAGTGGTCGTTCCGCAAGCTGTTTAATTACGGCGTGGGCGGCGTGCTTTCATTTACCACGTTCCCGCTCAAAATAGCTACCGCGGTGGGCACCATCGCCACCATTGCTGGCCTGCTGCTGCTTATCGAAGTGGTTGTAGAAATGTTTGTTAATCCGTCGCTGCCTTCGGGTTACCCAACCATGATTTGCGTGCAGCTTATTATGGGCGGCCTCATTCTTGCCACGCTGGGCATCATCGGCGAATACATTGCGCGTATTTACATCGAAACCAAGCGTCGCCCGCACTACATCGCCAAGTCCATCGAAATTCGCGAGCCAAAGTAGGGCCACTGCCTAGTCTGTGGCTTAACTGGGCTAGGCGTGGCTTATCTTGCGGCCGAGCGCAGCAATGCAGCGCAGGCCTAACCAAAACAGTTGCAAAGCACAAGAAAACCCGTTTCCGAGCTGCGGAAACGGGTTTTCGGTTTTCGTGCACTCCAAGATGCGAGGGGAGTGCAAAAAGAAAGGCCTTAAGCGCTAACTTAAGGCCTTTTACTAAGCTATAACGGCGCTGCCCGACCCACACAAACGCGGGCTGCCGTTGAGTTCATTATAGCTTGTTAGTTGCCCTTGTAAGGGTACTTTTCAATGAGTTCTTGCACCGTCACAAAGGTGTAACCCTTCGCCTTCAGCGCAGGCACTGCCTTCGACAGTCCTTCGATGGTTTGGCTGCGGTCGCCACCGCCATCGTGCATAAGGATGATGTTGCCGGGGGTGGCGCTTTCGATGCGCTGAGCAATGGTGTCGGCGCCGGGCTTTTTCCAGTCGGTGGTGTCGATGTTCCAGCCAATTTCGGCCGTAACCAGGCCTTCAAGGTCGGTTGCAACGCTTTTGTCGTAGTTGCCGCCGGGGCAACGGAAGATGGTGCTGGCCTTGGTGCCGGTTGCCTTTTCGATGGCGTCCAGGCCCTTGGTAACTTCGTCCTTGCGCTCCTGGCTGCTCATCTTAATAAGGCTTACGCCCTGGCCGCTGCCTTCAGCATGGTCCCATGTGTGCGTGCCAATTTCGCAGCCCATTTCGGCGGCGCGCTTTACCTGCGTCTCGTGACCCGAAATGCACTGGCCCACGGTAAAAAAGGTCGCCTTCGCGCCGTTTTGCTCCAAGATATCCAGCACCTGGTCGGTCTGGGAATCCCAAGGGCCGTCGTCGAAGGTGAGGGCAATAACCTTTTCGCCGCCGGTGTCTACGTTGTAGTACTGCACAACGGTGTTTTTGGCTTCTTTGGTTACCACCTGCGCGGTAATGCCCGAATCTTTGCCGGTGCGCGTTACCTGCTCGCCGTCTTGGGCATCGGTGCTGTACAGATGCACGGCGCCGCTGCCCTTGATTTCTACAGAATGGGGCAGAGTTTGCGGATCGCTGTCGGTGTAAGGCTCGGTAATGTCGGTGCCGTTGGAGATTTCAATCTTGTCGCCACCGTTAAGGTGCGTTCCCATGTTGGTGGTTTCGTTGCCGTTTACTTTAGCGGTGCAACGCGTGCCGTCGCCCTGACGGATGGTGCTGCCATCCACAGCCACGTAGTTGCCAGCGGTGACTTTTACGCGGCCGGCGTCCAGCAGGCCGCCGATGCTGCGCTCGCTGCCCGAAATGGTTACCGTGTCGCCGTTAAGGGTAACTTGCACAGCCTTGTTGGCCATCCAATTGGTAACGCCGAATACGCCCACTACGGCCAAAACAGCCACGACGCATATTGCGATAAGGCCTTTGCCGCTAAAGAAATTGGCCTTTTGCTTGGGCTGACGATTGCTGGTGTAGCGTGCGGCACTATATGCCGAAGTGTCGGGTGCGTTGCCGGCATTGCCATTGCCGCGGCGGTAGTTTGCGCGCGAATAGGTGGCAACGTTTTGCTCGCTAACGTTTTGAACAGCGGGCATGGCGTTGCTTTGGCCGGGCTGGCCATTTCGTCCTGCTGCGCTGGGGCGCGGACCCGGTGCTGCGCTTCGGCCTTGGCCGGGTGCAGCGTTGGCCTGGC
>CAVFVF010000038.1:7696-9744 GCA_963625925.1 Eggerthellaceae bacterium
CAGCGCCTGCGGTTGCAGCGTTTCGACGGGTGCGGCGCTGCGGCCCAGCGGCGTTGCCAGCCTGAGCTGGACGAGCTGCGCCTTCGTGAGCGTCCCGGGCTGTACCTTCGCCGGTACGGGTGCGGCCTGCCTTGCTGGGGCGTTGGCCGTCAGAGCCGTAGCGGCTGTACTTTGCAAATTCGCTGCTTTCGCCTGCGTTCTGCGAGGTGCGGTTCTGCGAGGTGCGGCGGGCACTCGGCTGGCCTGCGCCTTGGGCAGCGCGAGCCCCGGCATCGCGGCTTGCGCCGGCTTGCGGGTTGCGGCCTGCGGCAGTCTGCGGGTTGCGGCCTGGGGTAGCCTGCGGGTTGCGGCCTGCGGCAGCCTGGGCATTGCCGCCCGCGCCGGCTTGCGGGCCACGTTGGGCGCGGTTGCTGATAGGGTTATTCTGACGGCCCGCACGATTGCTCGCCGCAGGACGTGCGTTTGCGTTGGGGTTGGCAACGCGTGCGCCTTCGCGTTCGCGCATCAACGAGGCGTTTGGGTCGTGCTGACTATAAAGAGCGCGCTGGCGGTCAAGCTCTTCGCGAGCGCTGGGCACGGAATTGCGCTGACCATCTGGCCTGCGCGAAGGGCGCTGTGATTCGTTTTGGTTGTTCAAGTTGGTCCCTCACTAAAAAATCTACGCGCTCCATTGTACCCGCAAGCTGGCCTTTCTGCAGTGCGCTCCACATTTGGTTTATTCCCATCTGCACGCTTCTGGGCTGGGCCCATCCGCGAGCCAAAACCAAGAAATGCCCCCTCTGTGGCAATTTTTGCACGACCGGTGCGTTAAAAATTGCCATTTGGGGCCGTAATGGCGATTCAAGGGCTGAATTAATCCTCAAGTAAATCTAATCTGTTGCGTAATTCGCTTCCAGATGAGCAAAATCATGAACCAATCTGTCAAAAATTGCCAAAGGGTACCCTTTTCGTGGTTTTGCAGCGCGGGCGGTCCTTCTTAGCATGGCAGCCTCACCAGCATGGCTACCCGCTTTGGATTCTGGCCTGAGCCGCTCGGGGCCGCCCGGCCCCGCTGTACGCCATCCAGTTCCGCTCGGCATCTGCCTGGGTTTGTCCAGCGCAAGCACACCAGCTGCGTAATTTTGCACCTTTGGGCCGTTGGAGGGTTCCCGACTCACCACATTGAGCCGTTGGAGGGTTCCTGGCTCGCCACATTGGGCCGTTGGAGGGTTCGCTAACTCATCATATACCCCAACGGGGTATACTATCTGCGAACGAATAGGAGGCTGCGATGGCTGAACAGAAGCAATGCTGCGAGTGCCGCTACAAGGCAACTGAGCGCGGCGAAGAATTCCAAGCCGAATTGCAGAAGCGTTTGAACCGGGCAATTGGCCAGCTCAACGGCGTAAAGGGCATGATTGACAGCAACCGTTATTGCGGCGATGTGCTTACTCAGCTGGCTGCTGCCGAAAGCGCCGTGCATGGCGTTTCCGAAATGCTACTGCGCGACCATTTGGAAACTTGCGTGAAAGAGCGTATCCAGCAAGGCGACGACGAGGTAATTGATGAAGCCATGAAACTCATCAAGAGGTTCGCCCGATGAGCGCGGAAAAAACGGCAGCAGCGCCGTCTGGAACTGCAGAAGAATGCGCAGCCGCCGAAGCTTCCGCCTCGGCCCGGCGTGATACCGCCGAAGCTTCCGCCTCGGCTGCACCGCAAGCCTCTGCGCCCATCAAGCTTCGCTTTGCCGTTACGGGCATGACGTGCGCGGCATGTTCTGCTCGCGTAGAAAAGGCCACTTCGAGTGTGCCTGGCGTGGCGGGTGTTGCCGTAAACTTGCTGAAGAATTCTATGGAAGTGCAGCTAAATGCGCAGGCCAGCGCAGAGCAAACCGCCGCTGCAATTCAGGCTGCCGTAGAAAAGGCCGGCTATGGCGCATTTCCAACGGGGGATGGCGCGCTAGCAGCCGGCGGCGCCACAGGCGCAGGCGGTCTAGCTGGCGCCGCTGGTGCTACCTCTAGCCCCGCTGGCCCCACCACCAGCCCCGCTGCCGCTGCCGAAGCCGAGCG
>CAVFVF010000038.1:9754-14054 GCA_963625925.1 Eggerthellaceae bacterium
ATAATCTCGCTCGTGTTTACCGTGCCGCTTTTCTACATTTCCATGGGCGACATGTTCGGTTGGCCACTACCTGGCGTACTCACTGGCATGGAAAACATGATGGTGTACGGTCTGGTGCTGTTTATGCTGCTGGTGCCCGTAATCTTTGTTAACTTCAAGTTCTTCCGCGTGGGCTTTAAATCGTTGCTGCACGGCTCGCCCAATATGGATTCGCTCATCGCATTGGGCTCTGGCGCGGCAACCCTGTATGGCATCTATGCGCTGCTGAACATGGCTTACTTCACGGGCCACGGCAACCTGGAAGCCGCGCATCACTTTGCCATGAATTTGTACTTCGAATCGGCCGCGATGATCCTAACGCTCATCACGTTGGGCAAATTCCTAGAAGCGCGGGCCAAGGGCAAAACCACTAGCTCGCTTTCTGCGCTTATGGACTTAGCTCCTAAAATGGCCACGCGCCTGCAGGGCGGCCAAGAGCAGCAAATTCCCGCAGCTCAGGTGTGTGTGGGCGATGTTTTGGTGGTGCGCACTGGCGAGCAGGTGCCGGTAGACGGCGTGGTGCTAGAAGGCGAAGGCTCGGTGGACGAGCAAGCTATTACCGGCGAGCCGCTGCCTGTTTCTAAGCGCGAAGGCAGCCAGGTAACCGGCGCTACGGTTAACACCGCGGGCTGGTTTACCATGCGCGCCCAGCGCGTGGGCGCCGATACCGTGCTGGCTGGCATTGTGCGCCTGGTGGACGAAGCCACCAGCTCAAAGGCTCCCATCGAAAAGATGGCCGACAAAATCAGTGGCATTTTTGTGCCAGTGGTAATAGGCATTGCGCTGGTTACTTTTGCGGTATGGATGCTGCTGGGTGCTGAATTCGCTGCAGCGCTTTCGTATGCAATTAGCGTGCTGGTTATCTCGTGCCCGTGCGCGCTTGGTCTGGCCACGCCCACGGCCATCATGGTGGGCACCGGCCGCGGTGCCACCAGCGGCATTTTGGTGAAGTCGGCCGAAGCTCTGGAGGGCGCGCAAGCCGTGCGCACCGTGGTTCTGGATAAAACCGGCACCATCACCAAGGGCGCTCCGCAGGTAACCGATGTTATCCCCGCGCACGGAGTGCAAAGCGCCGAGCTGTTGGAGCTTGTGCGCGCTTTAGAGCAGCCTAGCGAACACCCCCTAGCACGAGCGATGGTGGCCTACGCGCAAGCGCAGCTTGAAGGTGGCGAAGGCGTGGAATCGGAATCGCCGGTGGCGGACGCGTGCGCAGGCGAAGGCGCAGGTGAGGGCACGGGCGCAGGTGGCGCTGCAGAAGGCAAAAGCGCAAACGCGCCCGCTGCATCTGCTTCGGTCGCTGCATCTCTAGCGGCGCCCGCTGCAGAAAACTTCACCCAAACCCCTGGTCAGGGCGTAAGCGGTACGGTGAATGGCCGCACCTGCCTAGCTGGAAATGCCCGCATGATGCAAGAGGCCGGCATTGCAATAGACCAGGCCCAGGCCCAGCAGTTGGCCGACGAAGGCAAAACCGTTACCTACTTCGCTGCCGATGGCAAGCTAGTGGGCGTTATCGCCGTGGCCGATGTGCCGAAGGAATCCAGTGCCGCGGCCATTGCAAAGCTGCGAGCCATGGGCATTCGCACTGTTATGCTCACGGGCGACGCGGAGCGCACGGCCAGGGCAATCCAGCGCCAGGTGGGAACCGACGAAGTTATTGCTGGTGTGCTGCCCGCCGAAAAGGAGCGCATTGTTCGTAAGCTTTCGGCCAAGGCGCCCGTGGCCATGGTGGGCGATGGCATCAACGATGCTCCCGCCTTGGCGCGCGCCGACGTGGGCATAGCCATCGGCGCTGGCACCGACATTGCTCTTTCCAGTGCCGATGTTGTGCTTATGCATTCCGATTTGGCCGATGTGCCTGCCGCGCTTAGCCTTTCGCGCGCAACCATGCGCAACATTAAGCAGAACTTGTTTTGGGCGCTGTTCTACAACGCCATCTGCATTCCCGTGGCTGCCGGCGTGCTGGCCTGGGCGGGCATTAGCTTAAACCCCATGATCGCCGCCGCCGCTATGAGCTTCAGCAGCGTGTGCGTGGTAACCAATGCCTTGCGCCTGCGCCGCTGGAAGCCCTAGCCAGCGCAGCCTCGGGGTGGTTCTGCCCTGGGGTGGTCCCGCCTCGGGGTGGTCCTGCTCCCGGGGGTGGTTCTGCCCTGGGGTGATCCTGCCCTGGGGCGGTTCTGCCCTGGGGCGGTTCTGCCCCGCTGCTATTCGCTCTTAGCCTCGCGAGCCTTGCGCATAATTTCGCTGGGCGAATCGAAGTCATCGGTGCTGGCGCTGCCGGGGGCAACCCACTGGTCCAGCTTCTTCACTACCATGCCCAGGTTTTCTACCCAAGCGTAAATCTCAAACTCGCGCTTGCAGCGGAACGTGCACTGCACGCACGGATCCTTCGAACAGTAAGCAAACGCATCTTCGTCGGCCAGGGCAAACGTCACGGGAGGCCACTTTTTGGGCTGCACATACTTATGCATGATGCCCGTGAACGTTTTAAGGCCAAACCAACGCGGCTTGCAGGTGGAATCAATGCTGCGCCAGTTCACCTGGATGCAGTTGCTGTTAAGGCCGCCGGCAATTTCGTAGGTGAGCTTAAAGCGATCTTCAACCTCCGAAGCGGGGATGGGCTCAACCGCTTCCATGGGCTTGCCGCAGCAAGAAATGTTGAATTCCAGGTTGGCGTAAGGCGGCTCAAACAAAAGCGAGCGTTCGCCGTCGTTGATGTTCTTGATTTCAACTGGTCCGTCGATGCCACCAATAATGCGGCCGCATTCGCTGCAGTGATAGTAAACAAAGGGCTTTTCAACCACGCGCGGCTTCCACGTGGCGTGCGTGTGGGTTGCGCTATATTCAGCCATTCAAAAACCTCTTCTAACGAACGTCTAAAAACTAGCTTTTAAAGTTGGCGCAAAGCCCCTGTTGTCCTTGACAAGAGCCGTACAAAAAAACTAGGATTCACTTATCTTAAACCAGTTTTCCAATTTGGAAGGGGAATGCGCATGAGCATTTACCAGGAGGCATACAAGCTGCCCGAATTCACCTACGAGTACGAAAAGCTCAACGTTGAGGTTCGTGGTCCTATCCACGTTGTTTCCTTCAACGACGCAGCTAACCTGAACGCTATGTCTTACCAGCAGATGGCCGACTTCAACGACTATCTGAAGAAGGTTCGTCTGGACCCCGAGTGCCGCGTAATCGTTCTTACCGGCGAAGGCAAGAGCTTCTGCGCAGGCTTCAACCTCAACGAGCTCAACTTCGAGCCCCCCGCAGACATGGGCCGTGCTCAGCGCGACCATGGCATCATGCAGACCATCTGCTCCGACCAGGCTGTTAACATGCACGACGCTATGCAGCCCATCATCGGCGCTCTGAAGGGTCATGCAATCGGCGGCGGCCTTTCCCTGGCTTGCGCTTGCGACCTGCGCGTTTGCGGCGAGTCCTTCAAGATGCAGGCAGGCTACCTCAACATCGGCCTTACCGGCACCGACATGTCCGGCTCTTACTACCTGCCCCGCATCGTGGGTTACGCTCGCGCAGCTGAGGCTCTTATGACTGCTCGCCGCATTGGCGCAGAAGAGCTGCTTCAGTGGGGCTTCGCCAACAAGGTTGTAGCCGATGAAGACGTTGTGGAAGAAGCTGTAAAGATGGCCGAGGCTATCTGCAAGAACTCCGCACCTCTGGGCATGCGTCTTACCAAGGAATCTCTGCTCGCTTCGCTGGACAACTCCTTCCGCGGCCAGATCTCCATGGAAAACCGCAACCAGGTTCTGGCTTCTCAGACCGAGGACAACCGCAAGGGCGTTCGCAAGATGAACCCGAAACTGCGCGAAGAGGTAAAGGCTCATCCCGAGAACTTTGCTTTCACCAACATGTAGTTTCCGAGTTTAAAAACTCGTACTCAAAAGGGCTGCCGAAAGGCGGCCCTTTTTTGTTGCTTATGAGGCGCGGGCGTCAGGCGCATCGAACGCCCGCCCGAGTGGTCTCGACAGAAATTAACCCCAGTTTTGGCGAGATATTGAGCAGGTGCACTCAAATCTCGCTCTCGACGGTGTTCTGGAGTACACCTGCTCGAAATCTCGCCATTTTAGGAAGAAACAGCGTACACGTGCTCGTTTTCTTGCCAAAAAGCGGCTCATTTTTCGTCGAGACGGGATTTAGGCCGCACCTGCTCGAAATCTTGCCAGTGACTAAAATTAACGCCCAGCGCCCAGGGGAGGCGGCCGGCATTTTGTTGGGCAGGTGGTCGGCGCGTTGCTGGGCGGCGGCCGGC
>CAVFVF010000039.1:0-14044 GCA_963625925.1 Eggerthellaceae bacterium
AGGTGTCTACTCCAGCAAGAACAACAAAGGCAGCACGTTTTTGCTGCAATAGCTTGAGAGCCTGAGCTTGGTGCTCGGGCGTATCTGCGCCGGGGAAGCGCGCCCTGCGCCAGGGAAAGCGGCCCTGCGCCAGGGAAGCGCGCCCTACGCCGTCACTTCCTCCACGGCCTGATGGCGAGGCAACCGCAGCGATGCCACATTCGACGAAATGATTAGCCTGGATTTGTGGGGCGCACGCCGTACTAGCGAACGTTTGTCCGATGTTTTTTGCGTTTGGGCATTTCAGTTAGCCTGAGTTTTGTAATAAGTTAGAACCTGAACTTTCTGGCTCCCGGCCACATACGAAGCATTTAAACGAAAGAGAGAGCATGGCAAAATCCACGCCTAATTACGGCAACGACAGCATCCGTCAGCTAAAGGACGAAGAGCGCGTACGCTTGCGCCCTGCGGTAATCTTTGGCTCCGACGGGCTTGATGGCTGCGCGCATGCCGCATTCGAAATCTTGTCCAATTCGGTTGACGAGGCTCGCCAAGGTTTTGGCAATCTTATTACGCTTACAGCCTTCGCTGATGGTTCCATTCAGGTGGAAGATAACGGCCGCGGCTGCCCGCTCGACTGGAACTCGAAGGAAAAGCGCTTTAACTGGGAGCTTGTTTTTTGCGAGCTGTACGCCGGCGGCAAGTACGACAACAACGTTGGGGGCGACTACGACTTTTCGCTGGGTACCAACGGCTTGGGTTCGTGCGCAACGCAGTACGCTTCCGAGTACATGGACGTTACCGTGTGGCGCGATTCCAACAAGTATCAGCTTCACTTCAAAAAGGGCAAGGTAGTAGGCGCCAAAAAGAAGGCGCTGCAGGTAGAGCCTTCTGGCGAAGACCGCACGGGTACCACCATCAAATGGCGCCCCGACCTGGAAGTATTTACCTCTATTAGCATTCCGCATGAATGGTATCGCGAAACCATGCGCCGTCAGGCCGTGGTAAATGGCGGCGTTACCTTCCGCCTGCGCTTAGAGGGCGAACCCGGCGAATTCACTGAAGAGGAGTTCTGCTACCCCAAGGGCATCGAAGATTACGTGCTTGAAAAGGTGGGCGCCGAATACCTTACCGAGCCCTTCTTTATTCAGGCTGATCGCCGTGGCCGCGACCGCGAAGACCTGCCCGATTACAACGTAAAAATCACTGCCTGTCTGTGCTTTTCGCGCACCTTCCAAATGCAGGAGTACTACCACAATTCTTCCTGGCTCGAAAACGGCGGGTCGCCCGAAAAGGCCGCGCGCAGTGCGTTCACCAGCGCAATCGACGCCTACATTAAAAACCAGGGCAAGTACAACAAAAATGAAAGCAGCATCAAATGGCAAGACGTGCAGGATTGCCTGGTGCTGGTAACCAACTGTTTTTCCACGCAAACCTCTTACGAAAATCAAACGAAGAAGGCTATCAACAACCGCTTTATTCAGCAGGCCATGACCGCCTTCTTCAGGGAGCGCATGGAAACCTACCTTATCGAAAACAAGGCCGCGGCCGATAAGATTTTGGAGCAGGTGCTCATTAACAAGCGCTCGCGCGAAAATGCCGAAAAAACGCGCCTGAGCATTAAAACCAACCTGCAGCAAAAAACCGACATGGCCAACCGCGTGCAGAAGTTCATCGATTGCCGCTCTAAGGATCGCGACCGCCGCGAGATCTACATCGTAGAGGGCGATTCGGCAGCAGGCGCAATTCGTACTAGCCGCGATGCCGAATTCCAAGGCGTAATGCCGGTTCGTGGCAAAATCCTTAACTGCCTGAAGGAAGATTATCCGCGCATCTTCAAGAGCGACATCATCATGGATTTGCTGCGTGTGCTGGGCTGCGGCGTTGAGGTTAAAGACAAGCGCATGAAAAACCTGGGCACGTTCGACTTGGACAATCTGCGCTGGAGCAAGGTGGTAATCTGCACCGACGCCGATGTTGACGGATACCACATTCGCACGCTCATTCTAACCATGCTCTACCGCCTGGTGCCCACGCTTATCAACGAAGGCTATGTGTACATTGCCGAATCGCCGTTGTATGAAATCAACTGCAAAGAAAAGACGTACTTTGCCTATACCGATTTGGAAAAGAACAACATCCTCAAAGAAATCGGCGAGCAAAAGTGCTCTATCAACCGTTCCAAGGGTCTTGGTGAAAACGACCCCGACATGATGTGGCTCACCACCATGAACCCCGAAACGCGCCGCCTTATTAAGGTGCAGCCCGAAGACGTGGCAACCATGGAAGCCATGTTCAACCTGCTGCTGGGCAACGACGATGAAGGCCGCAAGCGTCACATCGCCGAGCATGGCAAGGAATACCTCGACCAGCTTGATTTGCAATAAGGCCGGCAGCCCGATTTGCAATAAACCAGCAGCTCGCAAGCACAATTCGCCGTAAAGCCGGCAGCTCATAAGCACAACCCACCAAGGAATTACCGTGGCAAAGAAGAAACAAGAACCCAAAAAGAAGCGCGTAGAAAACCCCAACGTTATTGGCCTGCACTCCGAAGTGGTGGAGCAGCCCATTACCTACACGTTGGAAACCAACTATATGCCCTACGCAATGAGCACCAATGTTTCGCGCGCTTTCCCCGAAATCGACGGCTTCAAGCCTTCGCATCGCAAGCTTTTGTACACCATGTACAAGATGGGCCTGCTCAACGGCCAGCGCCAAAAGAGCGCCAACATCGTGGGCCAAACCATGAAGCTCAACCCCCACGGCGATGCCGCTATTTACGAAACCATGGTGCGCTTGGCCACGGGTAACGAAGCGCTGCTTACGCCGTTTGTGGAAAGCAAGGGCAACTTCGGCAAGTACTATTCGGGCGACCTTTCCTATGCAGCTAGCCGCTACACCGAAGCCAAGCTTTCGCCCATTTGCGCCGAAATCTTCAAGGATATCGACAAAGACCCGGTCGATTTCATGGACAGCTACGACGGCGCCATGAAGGAACCGCGCCTTTTGCCCACCACGTTCCCTAACATTTTGGTTTCGGCCAACAAGGGCATTGGCGTTGCAATGGCATCCGATATTTGCGGCTACAACCTTAACGAGGTTTGCACCGCTACCATGCATTTTTTGGACGACCCTGAATGCGACCTGCTTGAACACATGCCCGCGCCCGACTTTTCTACCGGTGGCGAAATAATTTATCGCCGCGAAGAAATGGAGCGCATTTGCAATACGGGTACCGGCAGCTTCCAAATTCGCTCGCGCTGGCGCTACCTGCCCAGCGAGCGCATTATCGAAGTGTACGAAATTCCCTACACCACCAAAACCGACATCATCATTGAGCGCATAGTTAAGCTTTCCAAAGAAGGCAAGGTACGCGAAATTGCCGATATCCGCGATGAAACCGACCTTTCGGGTTTGCGCATCGCTATCGATGTGAAGCGCGGTACCGACCCCGAAAAGCTTATGGCCAAGCTGTTCAAGAGCACCACGCTGCAAGATTCGTTCAGCTGTAACTTCAACGTGCTGGTAGACGGCTACCCCCGCGTTATGGGCGTGCGCGAAATCTTGGGCGAATGGGTGGCCTGGCGTGTTGAATCTACCCGCCGCCGCCTAAACTACGACCTGGGCAAAAAGTCCGACCGGTTGCATTTGCTGCGCGGCCTGGAAGCTATTTTGCTCGACATCGACAAGGCCATCAAAATCATTCGCGAAACAAAGCTTGAAGTTGAGGTTGTGCCCAACCTTATGAAGGGCTTTGGCATCGACCAAGTGCAGGCCGAATTCGTGGCCGAACTGAAGCTGCGCAACATCAACGAGGAATACATTCTTAAGCGCACCAGCGATATTTCCAACCTGGAAGAAGAAATTGCCAAGATCAATAAAACTCTGGGTAGCGAAAAGCTTATTAAGAAGGTAATTCGCGACGAGCTTGCCGCGGTAAACAAGAAGTACGTCACTCCGCGCAAAACCGGCCTGGTAGAACCTAGCGAGGTTGTTGAGGTAAGCCTGGAGCCCGAGGTTGAAGAGTATGCCGTAACCATGATGCTTTCGCGCCAGGGCTACCTGAAAAAGATGACCGACCGCGTGCTGCGCAAGGCAACCAGCTTGAAGTACAAAGACGGCGACGAGCCCTTCATCGAGTTCCCCTCGCAGAACACTCACGACTTGCTGGTGTTTACCAACCAACAGCAGGTGTACAAGTGCAAGGTTTCGCAGTTTGAAGACACCAAGTCGGCCCAGCTGGGTAGCTTCTTGGCAACCGATTTGGAAATGGAGCCCGACGAAAGCGTTATCTGGGTAATCGACCCCGAAGATTACAAGGCCGACGTGCTGTTTGTGTTCGAGGATTGCCGAGTTGCCCGCGTGGCGCTTTCGGGTTATGCCACCAAAACCAATCGTAAAAAACTGAAGAACGCAATTTATGGCGGCGCAAAGCTGCTGTATGCCTGCGTATTGAAGGAAGAGCGCGACCTTGCGCTGGTTTCCAGCGACTATCGCCTTATCAACTTCAATACTTCGCTGCTGCGCACCAAAACCACCAACAGCACTCAGGGTATTCGTGCGTTTACCAGCAAGGGCAGCCGCATTATTACGCAGGTAGGCCAGGTGGAAGAATTCGTTGGCAAAAGCGTGAAGCCCGAAAAGTTCCGCGCCGAAAGCTTGCCCTCTTCAGGCTCTCCATTAAAAGAGTCCGACATGAAGACCTTGTTCGACCTGTAGAGCAAGGGAGCTTTAGTCAGTTCGTTGGGGTTCGGCCGGTTGGCTAGGCCTCGGCAGGGGGAACTTCGGCCGGTTCGCTAAATCTCGGCCGATTCGTTGGACCCCGGCCGGCTCGTTAGGGTTCGGCAGGGGAGCTTTAACGGTTCACTAAGCGCATTCGATTGGGCCCGGCAGTTTTCTGCCGGGCTCGATTATTCTTTGGCCGTCTTTCTGTTAGGCGTGATTTGTTGGATGCAGCTTTAGTGATTTCTTAATTCAAAAATCGCCCAAAACTAAATTAAGAAGCCCTGAATTAGTGCTCTTAATTTAAAAACAGGCCAAAATTGAATTAAGAAGCTCTATAATCAAGCCCTAAATTTAGTGAAGGGGAAACCGGTATGGCATACAAAACTCTCGAAAAGTCATTCTATGCCGATGCTTCTATTGAGCGTTTTTCTAACCACCAGTCGCTGTATCGCAATCGTCTTGAATCGCCTTCCACTATTCGTACTGGCATTGAGCTTTCTTCGGGCGAGCTTTTCTGTGCTCTTCCGGTAAGTCTTGCTTTGAAGGGTGAGGCAATTTACAAGAACGAACCTAGTATTGCTGGCTTATGGGCAGGGCTTCCCCATGTCGCCCAGGGCGCGCTCATTCGCTCGCTGGTGCTGGACGAAGTGGTTTGCAGCAACGAAATAGAGGGTGTGCACAGTACGCGTCGCCAGGTGGAAGTCGCCCTTGAAAAGGCCAACTCCCGCAATGGTGGACATGCGCCGTTTTTCGAATTTGCAAAACTCTATCTTTCGCTTTGCGATTCGCCGGAGCTTCCTTCTAGTCCTGCTCAGGTAAGGGCCGTATTTGATGCTGTAGTTGATGGCTCCCTTGCCCCCGACGCAAAACCCGACGGCGAGCTTTTTCGTGCTGGGCCCGTGCATGTCGAAGACAATCGCGGTAAGCGCATTCACAACGGCGTACAGCAAGAAGATAAAATCAATGCTCTAATTCAGCAGATGCTCGAGCTTTGCAGGCGCGAAGACATACCCTCGCTCTATTCGGCAATTTTGGGGCATTTCTTGTTTGAGTACATCCATCCTTTTTACGATGGCAATGGCCGCACAGGTCGTTACTTGCTCTCTTTGTATTTGGAAAGGTCGCTTTCGCCCGTTACGGTGCTTTCGCTTTCACGCACTATCGCAGAAAACAAAAGTGCGTATTACAAGGCTTTTGACACTGTGGAACGGCCGCTCAACTGCTGCGAGGCAACGCCTTTTGTTGAAGTACTCTTAGGGTTTCTTCTTCAGGCTCAAGAAAATATCGTTGCCGACTTGGAAAAGAAAACCGCACAGTTGGCTTCTTTGGAATCGGCGCTTACGCACAGCGAATATTCTGGTCGTCGCTTGCAGGCACTGCGCTATGTTGCGCAAATGCATTTGTTTGAGGCCTTTGGTGAAACTACCCTTTCTGGGCTAACTGAATTCTTGGGAGTGTCAAAGGCCACGGCAAGCAATATCCTGCAGGAGTTTATTTCGCTTGGGGTATTGGAGAAAACTTCAACTCGTCCTTTGGTCTGCAAGCTCTCTAGTGCAGGTGCGCATTCCCTTGGGCTGGATCTGGGTTAGCGCTTATTTCTTTGCGTTTGTTGCGGGTCAGATTTTGCATTTAGCGGCGGTTTGCTAGGGTTCGTTTCTACCTGAATAAGCTTTTGGTGGCTGTTTTAGCAAAAATTGAACAAAATTCATACTTTGTCGCATAAATTGCAAACGACCAGATAAAGCACCCAAAATAGCGCGCCATTGCTCCTCGGCCTCAATGCAATTTCAAAATTCCTACCAGTTAAACGGGTAAAATCGCCAGCCTCGGCTTGGCTACCAATTACTTTGCTAGCATTTTTTCAAAAGAGGCGCCATAAGGTGTTCGCATGCAGCAAACGCGCTGCTCGCCGTGAAAAACGCATTAAAGGTGGTTGGTGGCCAATGGGCAATTACATCGGCAATAACGTGCATTCCATCCGAATCAATTTTGGACTTTCGCAGCAGCAGCTGGCGCAGATTGCCAACGTAAGCCAAACCGCGGTTTCTTCGTGGGAATGTGGGCAAACCATTCCGCGCCTTTCCAACGCGCAGCGCATTGTGGATGCCTTCGATGATCTTGAAATGGACGATGTGTACAGCCAGGCGCTTGGGTTTTCGCGTCGCGTGTTGCGCCGCACCAACGCAATGCCCGAAGTGCGCTATCTGTTTGCGCCGCTCTATGGGTCTATCGCTGCAGGCGAGCCCATCGAAATGCTTGCCACTGAAGAAATGTGCCCCATCCCCGGCGTTTTGGCTAAGCGCTTTCCGCGGGCTTTCTACTTAAAAATCAGCGGCGAGTCTATGAACCGCCGCCTGCCCAACGGAAGCTATGCCCTCATAAACCCCGAAGAAAAGGACGTTGAGTCCGGCAAGGTGTACGCTGTGTGCGTTGGCTCGTCTGATGCAACGGTAAAGCGCGTGCGCAAGTTGCAAAACGGCATTATTCTTGAGCCCGATTCCGCGGACCCAACCTATAAACCCCAGGTGTACGACTACGGCGAAGCCGTGCCGGGCGAAACTCTTTCGGTGATAGGGCGCGTGGTTTGGTATACCGTGCCCTTCGACTTTCCCATTTAAAAAGTATTCCTTTCGCAAAACCCCAGAGGTTGTTTTCATGGCTACCTAATACCCGCTACACTGGTAAAACCGTAAGGAGGGTACACATGGAAAGTTGGCTTGTTAGGGCGCGCAATGCTGCGGGTCTTTCGATCAAAGAATGCGCAGCGCACCTGTGCCTTTCCGTTGAAGGCTATTTGGAATATGAACGCACTCCCGGCATGCTCAGCCTTAACCAGGTGCTTGCCCTCGAAGCCCTGTTCACTCCCGAAGCAAATCGGATTTTGTGGGAAGCCGTGGCCGACCTTAAACCTATTAATATGTAGTGCTGCTGGCCAACATAGCGCTGTTTGCCAATATGTAACGCCGTTGGCATGTAACGCTGTTGGCATGTGACGCTGTTGGCATGTAACGCTGTTAGCTGGCGCGCCATTGCGCCATAGCGATTTAACTAACGAAGGGTCTTTTATGAACAAGCTCGTAGAACCGCTCAACTCTGGCAACATTCGCCTGCGCAACCGCCTGGTTATGCCTCCCATCGCTACCGAAAAATCGCAGGGCGAAGGCCTGGTTAGCCCCGAATTGCTTGCCTATTACGATGAAAAAACCAAGGGCGGCTATTTTGGATTGGTTGTTACCGAGCACAGCTACATCCAAAAAGTTGGTCAGGCCAGCGTGCACCAGGTTTCCTTGGCAAGTGATGATTGCATTTTGGGGCTAACTCAGCTGGTGCAAACCATTCACGCTAACGGCAGCAAGTGCATTGCCCAGCTAAACCACGCAGGCGGCAAGGCCATTTCTGCGCTAAACGGCGGCGAGCCCGCACCGGCTCCAACTGCCATGCCGTACACCACCACCCGCGGCGAGTCTACCCAGGCCCACACCATGACACAGGCCGAAATCGACGAGGTTATCGCTGCTTTTGCAGCAGCAGCGCGCCGTGCCAAGCAAGCAGGATACGATGGTGTCGAAATCCATTCCGCCCATGGCTACCTGCTTAGCCAGTTCTATTCGCCCATCACCAACAAGCGCACTGATGCTTATTCGGGCGCTACCATTGAAGGCCGCACCCATTTGCACTGCCAGGTAATTGCCGCGGTGCGCCAAGCGGTTGGGCCAAGCTACCCAATAGCTCTTCGCCTGGGCGCTTGCGATTACATGGAAGGCGGCGCCACCCAGGCCGATGCGGTTGCTGCGGCAAAAATCTTTGAAGCGGCCGGCATCGATCTGTTGGATATTTCCGGTGGCTTGTGCGGGTACCGCGGCGATGGCTTCAAAGAAGAAGGCTACTTTGGCGCCGAAGCACAGGCAATTCACCAGGCGGTAAGCATCCCGGTAATTCTTACTGGCGGTGTGCGCACGCCCGAAGGCGCCGAGCGCTTGCTGCAAGAAGGCAAGGCAAGCCTAATTGGCGTGGCCCGCGCGGTGCTGAAGGATTCGCTTTGGGCCAAAAACGCCATCACCCAGCTGGGCGGCACGGGCGTGAAGGGCACCGTGTTTTTCGACTACGATGGCACGCTGCACAACAGCATGGCCATTTATGGCCCAGCATTCCGTGCGGCTTATGCCTGGCTGGTTGAAGAGGGCCATATGCCCCCGCGCGAATTCGACGACGAATGGATAAGCCACTGGCTGGGCTGGACCACCGAAAACATGTGGACCACCTTTGCGCCCGAATTGCCCGAGCCCGTGTGGCGCCATGCCGCCCAAATTGTTGGCAGCGAAATGGGCCGCCTAACTAGCGAAGGTACAGCTAGGCTGTTTGCCGGCGCCAAAGAAATGCTGGCTCAGCTCAAAGCGGAAGGCTATCAGCTGTGCTTCCTTAGCAATTGCCGCACCGCCTATATGAACGTGCATATCCAAACGTTTGGCCTGGACGAATACTTCGATGCTTTCTATTGGGCCGAAGGATATAACGAAATTCCCAAATGGCAGATTTATCAGCAAGTGGCAAACCGTCATGCCTACCCGCAGGTTATGGTGGGCGACCGTTTCCACGATATCGAGGTGGCTACCAAAGCGGGCATTCCGGCAATTGGCTGTGCGTACGGTTTCAATTTGGAAGGCGAGTTGGATGCTGCAACGCTGGTGGTTAACGACGTTTCTGAAATCCCCGCTGCGGTAGAAAGTGTGTTGGCAAAAGCCTAGGTTTGAGGAAAACCTATCGGTGGAAGGTTGGCCTTGTAAAAACGTGCCGATGGAAACCTAGCCCTGCAGGAAGCGTGCGGCGAAAGCCTAGCCCTGCAGGGGCGGCGCTGGAATAGCGCCGCAATAACTAATTTCCCTCCCACCCAAGCAATAAAAAAGGCCCAGGTTCTTCAACCTGGGCCTTTGCGTTTGGGCTAACCTGCGCTTATGCCAGCAGCTTAACCTGCGCTTATGCCAGCAGCTTAACCTGCGCTTATGCCAGCAGCTTTTCTACCGTTGCAAGCTTTACGCAGCAAACAAATACCTTCATTGCGCTTTCCAGCTCGCTTACCGGCGGCAGGGTAGGGGCAATGCGGATGTTGGAATCGGTGGGATCGTTCTTGTAGGGGTAGGTGGCGCCTGCGCCCGTCATGGTAACGCCCGCTTCCTTAGCCAGCGAAACAATGCGCTTTGCCGTGCCTTCGGGGCCGTTAAACGATACAAAGTAGCCACCGCGAGGGTTGCTCCACTGGCAGCTGCCGGTTTCGGCCAGGCCTTCTTCCAGCATCTTCAATACCAGCTCAAACTTCGGGCGGATGATTTCGGCATGCTTTGCCATATGGTCGGCAATGCCGGCGCCGTCCTTCAAGAAGCGAACATGGCGCAGCTGATTGAGCTTGTCGTGGCCGATGGTCTGAACGCCCATGCGCTTTTTGATTTCGGCGATGTTTTCGGCGCTAGCTGCCATTGCGGCAACGCCTGCACCAGGGAAGGTTACCTTCGAAGTGGAAGCAAACTTGAAGTAACGGTTGGGGTTGCCGGCTTCGTTGCAAGCTGCGGCAATGTCCAGCAGCTGGTCCTGCTGTGCTGCATCGTTGTACAGGTGATGCACGGCGTAGGCGTTGTCCCAGAAAATGCGGAAGTCTTCAGCGGCGCACTTCATGGAAGCCAGGCGACGAACAACCTCGTCAGAATAGGTAACGCCACCAGGGTTGGAGTACTTGGGAACGCACCAAATGCCCTTGAAGGCAGAATCGTTTGCAACCAGCTCTTCGACGGCATCCATATCGGGGCCTTCGTCGGTCATGGGAACGGTAACCATTTCAATGCCAAAGGCCTCGGTTACGCCAAAGTGACGGTCGTAGCCCGGAACGGGGCATACAAACTTAACCTTTTCCAGCTGGCTCCAGGGAGTGCTGCCCAGCGTGCCGAATACCCAGCAGCGCATAACGGTGTCGTACATGATGTTCAGGCTGGAGTTGCCAAACACGATGGTGTTTTCGGCGGAATCGTCCAGCATGGAAGCCATAAGCTCCTTGGCCTCGGGCAGGCCGTCAACTACGCCGTAGTTGCGGATGTCGGTGCCATCGGCTGCCTTGGCGGCGTCGGTGGAAGGCAGAATGTCCAGCATGGGCATGCTCAGGTCGAGCTGATCGGCGCCCGGCTTGCCACGCGCCATGTTCAGGGAAAGGCCCTGAGCCTTGTAGGTTTCGTATTCTTCAGTAAGTGCGGCCTTGAGCGTATTCAGCTCTTCGGTTCCCATTTCCGCGTAAGTGGGCATTATGCTTCCTTCCGTCAGCTTTTTGGCACGCCGCGGCGCGCCTTGTTTATGAACGAACCTAGTATAGGCATTGAATGTTTCCGCCGCAAAAACGCTCGTCGCTGCGCTCGGTGAGAGGAAGCGCGCGTCGCTCATCTTGCGCCGTCACCTATATATTGCATCTCGCCCACCTTCATTGGTCGCGCATCTCGCCGTGGGCCATGCCTATCTAACGTTCGGGCTTAAGGTGTTTGGCAAGAAATCAAGCAGGTGTATTCTGCAGGAGCTCTCGACGAGATTTCACCTTCTTTTTGGCGAGATATCGAGCACGTGTATTCTCTTTTCCCTGTTTTTGGCGAGATATCGAGCACGTGTATTCAAAATCCCTGTCGAAATCCAAAATCGAATACACCTGCTCGATTTCTTGCCAGCAGAGCCTCAATTTTTCGTCGAGGTCTACGGTGCCCGTACATCGCCCACTAAACCTTCCGCGCCCTCTCCACATTCCTCGGTGAGAGGAAGCGTTCCCCCTCCGCATCCTTCCCGCGCGGCAGCCCCGCAGCACGCCTTGCGATCCGCCTGTCCCGCACGCTGCCGGCCCCGCAGCACGCCTTGCGCTCCGCCCGTGCCGTGCGCTGCAACTCCGCAGCACGTCTCGCGCTCCGCCGGTGCCGTGCGCTGCAACTCCGCAGCACGCCTTGCGCTCCGTACAACCGCTCGGCGGCTAGCCCGCACAAATTAACGCCGCCGAATTGTAGATGGCGTATAATCCTCCACTATCGCAAACTAAAGCGATAAAGTTGCCGCCGCGGCAAAACCGGAAAGCCCCCAAGCAAGCTGCTTTCCGCATTCCCCGTAGGCGGCACGCAGCCTATATACCTCGTAGGCGGCGCACAACTTAACACCCGTAGGCGGCCCGCTGTCTAACACCCTGTAGGCGGCGCAACCTATATATAAAGAAAGAGAGTGGCATGGTTTCTCACGATTTCTGGGTATTGCTCGCAATGCTCCTGTACTTCATCGTGGTTGTGGTTATTGGCTTCGTGTACGCAAAGAAGTCCAATCAATCCACCGAAAACTACTTCCTGGGCGGTCGTCGTCTGGGTCCATGGCTCACCGCTCTTTCCGCCGAAGCGTCCGACATGTCGGGTTGGCTGCTCATGGGCTTGCCGGGTGTTGCCTACTTCACCGGCGCATCCGATGCCATGTGGACGGCTATCGGCCTTGCCATCGGCACGTACCTTAATTGGCTGTTTGTTTCCAAGCGTCTGCGCAAGTACTCCGAAGTTGCCAACAACTCCATCACCTTGCCCGATTTCTTCTCCAATCGTTTCCACGATAAGAAGAACATCCTTATGACCATCTCGGCGCTCGTTATCCTTCTGTTCTTCTCTATTTATGTGGGAAGCTGCTTCGTAACGTGCGGCAAGCTGTTCTCTACGCTGTTTGGCCTAGACTACGCAACCATGATGGTGCTGGGCGCCATGATCGTGTTCCTATACACCTTTGTAGGTGGCTACCTTTCTGTTTGCACCACCGACCTTATCCAGGGCACCATCATGATCGTGGCTTTGGTGGTTGTGTTCTTCGGCTCCATCGCCAGCGCCGGCGGCATCGACAATACGGTGGCCTTCCTGCAAAGCATTCCGGGCTTCCTTTCCGGTACCGAAATTGCCACGCCTGTGGTTGATGCCAGCGGAAAGCAGGTAATCGAAAACGGCTTGCCTCTGTTTGGCGACGCAGGCCAGTACGGCGCGGTTACCATCATCAGCGGTCTTGCCTGGGGCCTGGGCTACTTCGGTATGCCGCAGGTGCTTATCCGCTTCATGAGCGCCACGCATTCCAGCGAACTGCGCAAGTCGCGCCGCATCGCAACCGTGTGGGTTGTGGTTTCGCTGTTCAGCGCCGTAAGCATCGGCCTTATTGGCCGCGCGGTTATCCCTGCTGAATTCCTTACGCAGGCCAGCGCCGAAAACATCTTCATCGTGCTTTCCAACATGATCCTGCCTTCGTTTATGTGCGGCTTGGTGGTGTCCGGCATTTTTGCCGCTTCCATGTCCTCGTCTTCGTCGTACCTGCTCATTTCGGGTTCTGCCGTGGCCGAAAACATCTATCGCGGCCTTATTAAGAAAGATGCAACCGACACCCAGGTGATGATCGTGGCGCGTCTTACCTTGGTGGCCGTGCTTTTGTTTGGCATCGTTATCGCGCTCGACGAAAACTCTTCCATCTTCCAGGTGGTGTCGTATGCGTGGGCTGGCTTTGGTGCCGCCTTTGGCCCGCTCATGATAATGAGCCTGTATTGGCGCCGCACCAACCTGCAGGGTGCGCTGGCCGGTATGCTCACCGGTGCGGGCGTTGTGCTTTTGTGGCACACCTTCGTAAAGCCCCTGGGCGGTGTTTTTGGCGTATACGAGCTGCTGCCCGCGTTCATTTTGAGCTTGCTGGCCATCGTGGTGGTTTCCCTTGCAACCAAGGCTCCTGCGCCCGAAGTTGTGGAGGAATTTGACTCCTACATGGATTCCGAGTGTTAAGGCACAAGCGCTAAGCACGAAATATTTTTCGAAAAAGTTGTGAAAGAAGGGTTGGGGCAGATTGCTTCCAGCCCTTCTTTAGTTGTGGCTGCAGAAAATAAATAGGCGTTCTACCTGCAGTTTTACTAAAAGGAAAGAAGGGGAGGGCCTTGCTTGAAATATGGATATGCCCGGGGGCGTGTAAGGGTTTGACACGGTGCCTATCTTTGCGTATTATTCCTTTGCTCGCTTGAACGGGGTAGCCCGCTCAAATGGGCAGCAGCTTGAAAATTGCACATGATTCCAAGCGAATTCGGGAGTGTTCCAGAGCGGTCAAATGGGACGGACTGTAAATCCGTTGGCTACGCCTTCCAAGGTTCGAATCCTTGCACTCCCACCACTCGCCCACATAGCTCAGCAGGTAGAGCACTTCGTTGGTAACGAAGAGGTCAGCAGTTCGAGTCTGCTTGTGGGCACCATTTTCTTGGCGGTGTAGCTCAGTTGGTTAGAGCACACGGTTCATACCCGTGGCGTCACTGGTTCGAATCCAGTCACCGCTACCA
>CAVFVF010000040.1:0-13417 GCA_963625925.1 Eggerthellaceae bacterium
GCCGCTTCTGCAGCTTTGGCCGATGCCGCCAGCCGCTACTAATCCTGCTTTACAACCAGGATGTCGCAACGCAGGTTGCGGATGAGGTAGGTGGAAACGCTGCCAACGAACACGTAGGTGATGTTGGAAAGGCCACGCTCGCCGCAGATAACCAGCTCGGGCTCAAAAGGCTTAACCATAAGGTTGTGGATGGTTTCCTGAATGCGGCCAACCTTAACAACAACTTCCACGGAAGGAATGTCGGGGTCGTTTTCGGCCTGCGTAAGGATGTCGCCCAAAGAATCTACCAGGCGCTTGCGAACGGTTTCGGCAAGTTCCTTGTAGTCGGTGCCGGTCAAAGAATCGGGCACGGAATCAACCACGTGGCCCAGCATAAGCTCGGCATGATTGAGCTTTGCGATCTGGATGGCGCGCTCGGCAACCTCTTCCTGAGTGCTGCCGCCGTCGAGAGCTGCAAATACGCGCTTGTACTGCTTCATTGTTATCGCCCCTCTTTCCCCCTTGCCGCGGCAAGGGTCCTAACGGAGCCGCGGCCCCGCGTTATTACCTTCATCTATTTTACCAGCGCAAAAGCCCTAAAACCATATAAGTGCCCAATGAAAGCGAACGGCGCGCGAATAGGTTGAGGGGGCTAACGGCCGCCCGCGCCGCCCGAAAGCGCGTCGACCTGCGCTCGACAGGATTTGTGCCCTTTCGTGGCAAGAATTTGAGCACATGCACTCCAATTCCAACTTCGACAGGCTCTTTAGCGTACACGTGCTCAATTTCTTGCCGAAACAAGGCAATTCAGAGTGCACGTGCTCGATATCTCGCCAGAACAGAGGGCAAATCCTGTCGAGATGGCCCGCAGAGTGCATGTGCTCGGTTTCTTGCCAAACCCCACAGGTAAATCCAAAATCGCCCACAACCAAAGGCGGCGCGCGAATAGGTTGAGGGGGCTAACGGCCGCCCGCGCCTGGGCCGGGCTTGCCAAGATTGCCACCCGCGCCGCCCGAAAGTGCCGCCGTTCAGCGCAAGTCGGGGCGAAGCCTATTGCCTGCCTGGGCGGGCGCCACCCGAAGGCGCGCTGGTCATCGCGTGGCCGTGCCCGCGCCAGCCGCGCCAGCCGCACCTGCCACGCCAGCCGCACCTGCCACGCCAGCCGCACCTGCCACGCCAGCCGCGCCAACACCAGTCGAAGGCGTATCGATAAGCGCATGGGCGCCGCGCAGAGCCTGCAGGTACGCTTCAGCATCGCCCGGGTCGTCGTCGATGCTTTCATCGCCCAGATCAACCTCGGTAGGTACGCGCCTGTACAGGATGTCGTACATAACCGGCACCACGTACAGCGTCATGAACGTGGCGTACAGCAAGCCGCCCACAACAACCACGGCCATGCCGCGCTCCATGCTGCTGCCAACCGCCTGGTTAAACACCATGGGCAGCATGGCGAAGATGGTGGTAATGGCCGTCATAAGAATGGGGCGCATACGCGTGCGACCAGCAGCCACCAGTGCATCGTGTTTGCCCAGGCCACCGCGCCGCAGCTGATTTACATAGTCTACAAACACAATGCCGTTGTTAACCACTGTGCCCATAAGCACCGCAAAGCCCAGCAGGCTGAGCATGCTCAACTGCTCGCCCGCAGCCAGCAGGCCAAACAGGCCGCCGGTAAACGCCAGCGGAACCGTAAGAATAATGATGAACGGCGAAAGCAAACTCTGGAACTGCGCCACCATAACCAGGTAGATAAGCACAAAGCCCAGCAACAGCAACAGCAGCATCTGCTCCAGCATAGTATTGATGTTCTCCAGCTCGCCCGAAGTGGTAATGCTGTATCCGTCGGGCAGGCTGATTTCATCCAGCTTCTGCTCCAGCTGGCGCGCCAGCAAGGCATTGTTGTAGCCATCTTCCACTTCGGCCGTAACCGTCATAGTAGGCGCGGAATCGATGTGGCTGATAGTGCTTGCCGCTACGCCCTGCTCAACCGTGGCGAAGTCGGAAAGCTTGTAAGTGCTGGTTTCATTGGTTTGCTGGTTGGTGATGTCAATTTCGGTATCCAGCAAGTTGGCCGCAGTTACAGGGTTGGTTTCGTCCACCACGGTAACGCTGGTAGTGGAATCGTCCATCGAAAGCGTGGCGCCGCTCTGACTGGTAGAAACCTTTTTGGCCAGGTCGGAATACAGCTGGGCCACGGTGTAGCCTGCCTTGGTTAGCTTGTCGCGATCAATTACCAAATGCAGCTCGGTGGCAGCATCTTCCATGCCGTTTTCTATCTCGGTGTAGCCTTCCACCTGGCCAACCACGTCCATTACCTGCTGGCTAATTTCTACCAGCTTGTCGTGGCTGGGGCCCTTCAGCGTAAGCGACAGGCCACTGCCCATCATGGAACTCATGGCTTCGCTACTGCTGGCATCGGTAATAACCTCGCAGTTAAGATTCTTCGTGCTTTCGCCCAGCTGATCCAAAACGGCCTGCACCTGGCCGTCGGTGGTAACCGAGCTATCGGTTTGCAGGTAGAAGCTGAACGTTTCGTGCATGGTGTCGTTTTGTGCCGCGCCGGAGAATCCGCTGGAAATCATAGAAACCGTAGCAGTACCGTCCATACCGCCAACCAGGCTAACCCCTTCGATGGCCTGGGCTTTTTCCATAACCTGGTCGGCCGTGGCAAAGGCAGTGTCTTTGTCGGTGCCCTCGGGCATGTTCACCGTAACGCTTACCGTTTTGCTGCTCATGTTGGGAATCATGGTAATGCCCATATTCGCCACGCCCACAATGGCCACGCCCAGCAGCGCAAGCGAAATTACCAGCGGCAGCGCCTTGTGGCGCAGGAAGAACGCCAGCGAATGGGCGTACTTAGTCTGCAGCGCTTCGAACCAGTTGTTGCGGCGCGGCATGTAATTCTTGAACATGAAGCTGGAAGCCGCGGGCACCATGGTAAGCGCGATCAAAAGCGAAGCCGTAAGCACGTAGGCAATGGTGAGCGCGAAGGGCATCATAAGCTGGTTGACCATGCCCGTGGTAAACACGATGGGCAAAAACACGCAGATGGTGGTAAGGGTTGATGCAATTACCGCGCCGGTGATTTGCTTGGCGCCCTGCACGGCCGCCCTTGCCGCCGGAATGCCGCGGCTGCGCAAGCGGTAAATGTTTTCCAGCACAATGATGGAATTGTCTACCAGCATGCCAATGGCCAGCGAAAGGCCGCCCAGGCTCATGATGTTCAGGTTGATGCCCGAAAAATACATGAGCACCAGCGCGCACAAAACCGAAAACGGAATGCTAAACGCCATGATTAGCGTGGGGCGCCAATCACGCAGGAAGATGATAAGCACCACTACGGCCAAAAGCGCGCCCAAAACAAGCGACTGCAGAATGCTGTTGATGTAGAGCGAGATGAATTGCCCCTGGTCGGACAAAACATCCAAATGAAGGCCGGGGTTGGCGGTTTCGAGCTTTTGCAGCTGAGCCTTTACGGCGCTGGAAACATCGCTGGTAGAAGCGGTGGAAGTTTTGAAGATGCTTAGCAGCACGCCATCGGCGCCGTTAACGCGCATGTATTGCTCGCCCACGTTGTCCACCGTGGTGATTTCGGCCACATCGGCCAGGCGGATTTCGCCCACGCCATCGATTTCGGCCAGAAGCAGCGAGCGCAAGTCGGAAACGCTGGTAAGGTTGTCGCCCACGCGCAGCAGCCACTGATTGTCGTTGTCGGCGTCGATGTAGCCGGCGGGCATGCTGAAGTTCTGCGCAGTGATAAGGCTGGAAAGCGTTTCTTTGGTAACCAGGCTGTTGATATTGGCCGAAGAAATGGCCTTTTCGCGCGACTCTTCGTACTGGGTGCGCGCATCGGCCAGCTGGCTTTTGCTGTTTTCGATGGTGGTTTGCGCGGCGGCAAGCTGGGCGCTGGCGCTGCCGAATTGCGCGGCGGCGCTGATGCTGCCCGTTTCGGCCTGCGAAAGCTGGCTTTGATATTCGGTTAGCTCGCCGCTGGCGGTTTGCGCCTGCTGGGCCAGCTGGGCAATCTGCGCCTGAATGGTGGGGTTGGTGCCCTGCGGGTCGGTTGCTTTAAGCGATGCGATCTGCGCCTGCAGCGTGGCGGCTTCGGTGGTTTTGCCCGAAACAGCCAGCGTGAGCGCACTGGTGGCCTGGCCTAGCTGGTCGGCGGTTTCGCTTTGCTGCTGCTCCAACGTGCTTTTTTGGGTGGAAAGCTGCTCTTCGGCTTCGGCCAGCTGAGCTTCGCCTTCGTCGATTTGCTTTTTGGCGTCGTAGAGCTGGCTGTTCACGTTGGCCAGGATCTTGTTGTTGATGTCTTCGATCTTGCTATCGGAAAGGCGCACTTCAACGCTTTGATCGGCCGAGCCCACGGTAGAAACGTCGGCCACGCCATCCACGCGCTCCAGCGCGGAAATAATCTTGTCGTCCACGATTTTGCTGGTGTCGTAAATGTCGTGGTCGTCGTAGCTGGCGGCCACATACAGGGTAGCCATCATATCCATGCTGATTTCCATATAGTTGGGGCTACCTGCGGTTTCGGGCAATTCGGCCGAAACTTCGTTAACAGCAGAAGAAGCCTTAACCATGGCTGAATCCATGTCGGTGCCGTCTTGGAATTCCAAGAAGATCATGGAGTAGTTGTCGGCGCTTTGGCTCTGCACGGTTTTTACGCCGCTGATTTTGGAAAGCGAGCCCTCCAGCACATCGGTTACTTCCGATTCCACTTTTTCGGCGCTGGCGCCGGCATCGGTGGTGATTACCGCCAGGTACGGAATGTCCATATTGGGCAGCAGGTCGGTTTTCATTTTGGTGAGTGAAACGCCGCCCAAAATGAGGATGATGATGACGGCTACCGTGATTATGTAGGGGCGCTTTACGCTGAAGCGGCTGAGCACAAGTTACTCCTTGGGATGGTTAAGGTGCAGTTGGAGTTAAAGAGCTTCGTTGCGGCTGCGCATTGCGGGTTGCAAACTCGGCGGCTACATAGCTTGCGCGAATGCGGCGAGCGTGTAGGTTGGCAGGCGCACGAATACCCTGGTATTTAGTTGACGTTACGATTTTACTCCGCAATATGGTGTGTTTTGCTGCTCAAGCGGCCAGAGAAACCTGGTTCACAAACTTGCCATCTGTTCCCACGTTAAATACAACAGTTGCTTCCCCGTTGTTGAATTACTGACTGCGCGCGCAGAAGGCGCCGCTCCCCTGCCTGCCCGGCCTAGCCGCTGGTCCGCCTGCCCAACGCTCGCATGGCAAGAAAACGGGCAGGCGTATTCCGTTTGGCCCTCTCGTCAGGATTTTGCCTATATTTTGGCAAGAATTTGAGCACACGTATGCTTTCGGGCCCCATTTTGGCAAGATATCGAGCACACGTATGCTACTTCCCTGTCCAAAGGGCGATTTAGCATACGCCTGCTCGTTTTCTTGCCAAAAACCGCCTTGTTTTCTGTCGAAACCGTTTGGGCAGCAGAACGAAAGGGGCCGCCGGCCCAACCGCCCCAAAAAAGAAGGCCGCCCCGGTGGGCAGCCTTCCTAGGCGTTATTTACTTGCGGCTTTACGGGCGAAAACCGCTTGGACAGCAGAACGAAATAAGGTAGCCTCGCCCGCTCTTGGCTTAGCAGAGCAAAGAGCTACTCCTCTTCATCGTCCAAACCGTTTTCCAGGCGCGTACGACGAGCGCTGTAAGCCGCCAAGCCCATACCGGCCGCAGCAACACCCATAGCAACAGGGCCCAGAATGCCGTTGGAGTCTGCCGTGGAAGCAAGCGCGCTGCCAAGGCCGGACCCATCGCCCGAGCCATCGCCATCGCCAGAGCCATCGCCATTTCCGTTGCCAGAACCGCTACCCGACTCATCGTCCTCATCGCCGGCAACCAGCTCACCCGGCAAATCCAGATTTTCGGGCTGCGCCTCGGCAGACTCGTTAACGGTGAACGTAATCGACGATCCGCAATCTGGGAAGTCGTAGCCCACTGCGTACGTGGTGGGAACATGTTCCACTTCATCGTTTACCGGATCGACGATATCGGTGTTTGCCGAAGAAGTGACCACGTCTATCTGGACTTCGCCCATCCAATCGTCGGGGATTTGAATTGAAACAGTATATGTCCTGGTCTGACCTGGAATAAGAGCGCCTGCGCCGCCATTAACAACCAACAGGCTATTCTTTGCATCGTCGTCCATGGCGTCTTCGTAATAATCAACATCGCTGACCGAGCCCGGATTGTTCTCTTCGGCCTTGCCAAACTCAAGCTTCACAATTGCTAGCGGCTCGCTATCGCCATGCTTAGTGAAAGCAAGCGTAGTTGCGGTGGCCACCGTATTGCCGTTGTTCTTCAGCGTTACCGAAAACGATGCTTCACCGCCCGAAACTACATTTACGTCATCAAGCGCCACGGTATCAACGGCAATGCTGCACATAAACGGAATGCTGAAGTAGTACAGGTTCGCGCTCGATTGGTCGAAGTCGGTGATATTGCAGATAGCAAATTTAACGATTCCGCGATTTGTTTCGCTGGTGTCCTCAACAGGGAAAAGAGCGTGAATGGGAAGGCCAACATCAACCATATTGAAGGGCTGGGTAAATACGCCCTTAGTCATGGAAATGCCCTTGATTACATATTCGGGGTCCAAGTCGACTGGCGATTCATTGCCTTCAATGTCGTATTCGTAGAAGCCCTTGCCGTCATGGTTGCTGGGATAGTAGCAGTAATTGTGATCGGCATCAGCGTGCATATGCGCCAGCGGCACATCGTCGGAGCTCACGCAGCTGGTGCTCTTGTCGAAGGTGGTTGCGCTGCCAGAAGCTTCCATGGCGGCAAGTTCGCTCGCGCTCGGCGTGTCGCACAATGCCAGATACCCGAGCGTTTGCGGGTCGTTCAAGTTTTCCTGCGTGGTGATGCCGGCAAGCAGGCAGTTCTTCTTGTTCCACGGGTTCAGGATCCTTACCAGCGAATCGGGCTTGATAACGTCGAAAGCAGAAACGCCTTCAAGCTTATATGGCTTTTCGTCCTTGTTAAAAGTGAGCTTAAGCGCCACCACGCCACAGCCGCTGTCGAACGTCTCGCAGCCCAGCGTAGAGTACACCGAATCCGAATCATTCGGGCAGGTTTGCAGGGTGTCGTTCACTGTTGCAGTAACGCTGTGATCCATGGCCACACTGGTGAATTGCAGTTCGTCCTGGCCTTCACCAATTGCGATATGCACCACACCCAAACCGGTCTGAACATCGCTGTTTGCAGGCGAAACAAGGTTTTCCTTCGACGATGCCGAAGTCATAACGAAGTAACCAAACGCGTGCTCATAGCCATCGGCGCCAAGCGAGTTGAAGCCCTCCTCTTCGTAGTCGAGCTTACGCGTCTGCAAAACCGGATGGCTAAACGCATAGTAATTGCCAGTTTGATCGAGCGTCTGCGAGCTCCACGTCTCGCAGCTGGCAACTACGTAGCCGCCCTTGCCGTCAAAAGCAGAATAGTCGTATTCCAGGCGTACAGCAGAAAGCACGGTTGCTTCACATGCTTCGTAAATGGTGGTGTTATCACCGTTGGGGCGCTTTCCCGAAAGCACCAAAAGAAGCACATCCGCCGTGTCCTTATTCTTCCTGATGAGCTTGGCGTCGAAGGCGTAATCGAAGTAATCATCGCGCGATTCAGCGCCGCTGGCTGCCGACTGGAATTCAACGGGCAGCGGCTTGGAAATATCAACCTGGTCGTTGGAGTTTTCCACTCGCTGGAAAACAACGCGCCCGCGAACGTTGCCATCGTAGTTAACGGGTGCGATGCGGAATAGGAACATGCCCGCCTTGCCGGTATCCAAAAGCCTGCTAAGAGGCGCGCTGAATACGTCCTTCGCAACCAAGTCCATGCGGCTAGGCTGCGCGCCACCGTTTTTGCTAATGGCCTTCACGTCGCCCGCCTTGCCGCCGGTGTCGGGGCTAGCCTCATGGCCATCGGGCCAACTGTACGTGACAGAACTGCCATTGCCCTGATCGCCCTCGGCAGCCAAAACCGCAATTCCGTCATTTGCAACGAGCGGGGATGCGGCACCCATTTCGAGCGAGCAGATGGCATTTCCTGTGGCCTTCTTGCCGCAAGCCGTGAAGTCGTTGATGCGAGGCATATCGGCGTCGTCAGATTCGGCTTCGGAAGCTGCAGCGGCCTGAGCGGAAGCAGCGCTGGCATCGTTGGCCTCTGCATTGTTACCCTGAGTAGATTCCTGAGCGCTTGCTTCGGCCGCATCTGCGCTACCAGCCACAGCGGTTGCCCCCGCTGCTGCGGCAGCTGCAGTTGCGCCAGTTGCGGCGCTGCTCGAAGTTGCCCCGTTCGCATTGCTTTGCGAGCCATCCGCACTGGCGGCAGAGTCGCCCCCTGCCTTAGCAGAGTTGCCTTCCGCCTTAGCAGTGTTGCCCGCAGCAGCGTTCTCGGAGGACGCACCGCCGGCACCAGCGTTAGCGGAGCTTTCGTTTGCTGCATTGGCGGCACCAGCCTCGGCAGAGCCTGCAGTGCCCTTACTGGTGTCAGCCGCGGAACCGTCAGATGCCCCAGCCCCAGCAGCACCCGCAACGCCTGCCGCGGAGCCTTCGGCCACCGCTTTGCCATCATCGCTAGAAGACGCTACTGCAGCGCCTTCAGCAGACGAACCGGCAACAGTTACATTGATTTCAGCGCGATTAGCAAGCGTGCTGTCCGTGACAATCTCAAAATCATCGAAGCTTGGGGTTGAGCCGTCTTCATTCGCAGCACTTAATGCATAAGCCGCGGAATCATCGCTTTCAAGCGATGCGCTTCGGGTGGAGTTATTGTCCGTGTCTTTCCAAAACGGTTTGTTTTCGGTCTTAAAGGCGTACTTATATTTGAAAAAGAGCGCATGAACATAAAAGCCCAAGCTCCAGTTGTACCCAAAGATGAACCGAGGAAATTGCTTGTCCTTAGGCGCAGGATCGGTAAAGATCGAGGCCGCGTTAAATCCGCCGGTCGCATAGGCACCAATAGCAGCTACTCCATACCATCCAAGTCCAACACTAACGGTGGCCTGCAAATGAAGGGTGTAACGAATCCCGCTCTTGTCTCCTATGCTTTCTTCCCTGTTTTGCCATACGCGCACAAGAATCTGATCAGGGCGCGCCGCTGCCCAAGAATTCTCGGGCAGAGTGTAGGTTGAATTAATGACGGTAAAGATCGAAAAATCCAAAGAGCCCGCAAAGGTGATATTAACGTGAAGGGGAACGGCTATGGGAGGCATCCAAGTCAAAGAGAGCGAGGCCATGGCGCCAAACGTAGCCCGAAGCTCGCCGTTCCATCTCCTTGTGGTCTTGTTGTATTTCATTTCGCCAAGCGCCTGAAAACGAATGCTGAATTCTAGGTTCAGCTGCGTAGAGCTGCCGCCAGGCAAATACTTGTACCCGTTGTTTCTTGAGTTCTTCCACGAATCCCAGGTTTTAGTTATCTTTTCGAGCTGCTTACCAATCTGTTTATAGGAGTCTTTACGATCAACTCTGTGAAGAACAGGGTTTCCGCCCTCTTCCATAGGAGACCTTTCCCAAGCAGCAATCTGGATGTCTATGCCAATAAGCATGTAACCACTAGGGTCGTATCTGATCATAAGAGGCATGCTCGGGGTCCAAAAATCCAATTTTCCCCCCGAAAGCGGACCCGGGAAGCTTCCGGGAAGCGTAACAGTGTTGCCGCTTGGTCGCACAAGGCCGTCGGTGTTCGTTTCTTTCGAATTGTAAGGTTTATCGGTTGTGGGCATGTTGTTAGGCACAGAAGCTATCTGCTTAGTCTCATCAACAGCGATGCCGCAGGGGGTGTAGCAGGTAGTAAAGCCCGTTGCCTGGCGGTATACCACCCTATCGGCACGACGCTTGGTTGGGTCGGTAACCTTCAAGCCAACCACTTCACCAGGCTGCACAAAAACCGAGCTGTTGGTGTTCATGAAGTCGTTTTTAAAAGTTGCTGTGCCGTACTTATACGAGCTTGAATAGCTGCCTTTGCCGTTGAAGGGGCTATCGTTTTTGCACTCGATGGTTTGCGCATTGGCAAGGGCTAAGCCTATGCGCGAAGAATTGCTACTGCCGCTAATGTAGGGCTGCACGGTGTAGGTGCCGCCATTGTTAGAGACCAACTCCACATACAATTCGTGCTGGTCGGTATTGTCGGGATGGGCATAGAACTCGCGCTGTTCGTACTGAACATTGACGTCGTTCAGCGTTACTTTTCTGAAGTAGTGCCCATTCCAATTCTCTACCACGCCCAACTTGTCATCGAGCTTGCACGTGGGCAGTGCAATGGCCGAAGCGTCCGAAACGAAAGCGCTCGGGTAACTTACCTCGCGATAGTCGTTTTTGAAGATATCGATGTTGGCATAAAACTCATAGACCGTTCCGACGATATCTCTTTGTTTTGAGCTGGTGAAATCGGAGCAATTGAAAAACACGCAGCCGTTATCATCGGCCTGCTTTATTTGGGTCACCTTATTGTCCAGTGAAGTAACCTGCACATAGCAGTCGCAAACGCCTCGGTAATAGCGCTTTGCGCTCGTGCCTGCGCCTACTTCATCCCATTGGCAGCCATCGTAAACCATGATGCAGAATTGCTTTGCGCCAACCGTTACCGAGCGCACTTCGTAGTCATACCGAAGGCCCTCTGCCGCATAAGCCTTCTGCGGGCCCGGGAAAAGATAGGTATTGCCCGTGGCCGCGCTGACGAATGGCTCCAAGATCAGCGAGCCGAATGCAGCCGCGGCACCTGTGGCAAAAGCACGGCGCGAAATGCCAGGGCCCTTGGCAAGAGCGCCTTCAGGCTGTGCGCCTTCGGCAGCAAGATCTTCATCGAATTCGATGAAATCTGCTTGCAGAAATTCTGGTTCGTTTGATTTGCTTTGTTTTGCCATGATGAGCTCCTGAATTTAAATGAGCTGATTACTTGATTTTACCTGTGGGCCAGATGCGCCTATAAGCTGTCGATGCGGCTGCCGCACCACCAGCAACAAGCGCCAGCAGGGCCAACGCCAACGCGCCAGTGGCGTCGCCGGTCTTGGCTACGTCAGAGCTGCCGTTGCCGTTTGCGTCGTTGCCGGGGTTGTTGTCAGAGCTGTTGCCGGGGTTGTTGGTGTCGCCTGCACCTGGCGCGCTTTTGTCGGCATCGCTCTTATCGTCGGGCTCGGGGTCCGGGTCGGGGTCGGGCTTCGGGGCGGGCTCGGGTGCCGCCTCAGAGACCGTAATCGTGACTTCGATGTTCTCGGCCACGTTGTAGTTGGCCGTATCAGAGGGCGTGAACTTCACCTTGAACGTGTTGGCGCCTACCGCACCAACGGAGGTGCCGGGGTCGCTCTGCCAGGTAAAGCCAGCAGGCAAATCCACATCGACCAGAGTCTGGCCGTAGGTGGCCGCAAGATCCGTAGGCACGGTGTAGGCGGGATTGGCCTTAGCGATGGACCATTCGATAGTCTTGGCGTCGGTGCTGCCATCAGGCCAGGCGTAGCCCTTGGCGGGCGTTGCCGTAGCCGTGTAGGATCCGGCATTCGTGGCCTTTGCGTCGCCGGAAAGCGTGTAGCCCTCGCCTTCGGCAACGCCCGTCTGCTCGGAGCCGTTGTACACCAGGCCGGTTGCGGCTGCAGGAACAGCAATATTCTTGTTTTCCACCGTCAGCGTGCCGGGCTGGTAGGTTATGTCGTAATCGTTGGCCGCGCCTTCTGCGGGCGTAAGGCTGTAGGTGCCGGCGGGCAGCTCTTCCCAAGAGCCGTAGCCACCGGGAATGGCGATGGTCGGAGCGGTGAACAGGTATGCGGTCTCGGCGTTTTCACCGTTGACGAAGCCGTTGTAGCTTACCTCGAGCTTCGGGGTTTCGCCCGTGGTGATGGTTTCACCGGCATAAGTTGCGGTCAATTTCGCCTTAGCGATGGACCACTCGACAACCTTGACATCGCTGGTGCCGTCGGCCCAGGTATAGCCGCGCTTGGGCGTAACGGTTGTTTTGTAGGAGCCGGCCTCGGTAGCACTCAGGTCGCCAGAAAGTGTGTAGTCAGCGCTTTCGGCTACGACTACCTGCAAGTTGCCGTTGTACACCAGGCCGGTTGCAGCCGTGGGAACATCAATCTTCTTGGCATAGCTGTTGTGGAACACCGGCACCTCGTCTTTGCCAAAGGCAACCTGGGCGCTAAGCGTGCCTGTGCCACTGTCGGTTACGGTGACGTTCACGATGAAGGTGCTGTCATCGTAAGTGATGTTTTCCTGCTTGTCGTTTTGCTGGGCAAGCGTATAGGTGAACGTCTTGCTGGCTTGCGCTTTGCCTTCGGCATCCACCATATCGGCATCGCTGTAAGTAAGTTCGGGGAAGTTCACCTGACCATCCGCGGCGTTCTTCGCGGTGGCCACCACACTTCCCGCTGCATCGGTGAGAGTATAGGTGAACTGGCCAGCAGTAAGATCTTTGCCATCAAGCACCACGCCCGCGCCGATTGATACGCTGATGGGCTGGGCGACGTAAATGTTTTGGAACAGGGCTTTGCTGTCGGATACAGGCTGGCCCTGCGCATCGACAAGCTGATGCGTTGCGGAAAGCGTTCCGTCGCCGTTATCGGTGACGGTGGCAACCACCTTGTAGCTCAGCGTGTCGTATTCCACGCCGGCAAGCTTGCTGGCGTCGGCGGGGATGGCCTGGCGCAGCACGTAGCTGTAGGTGCCGGGCTTGGTGTAGGTTATGGCGCTCATGGTTACCTTGCCGTTGACATCGTTGGTGCCAGTGGCAACAACCTTGTCGCCCTCAACAAGCTCGAAGGTGAACTCGCCAGCATTCAGATTACGCCCGTCGATTTCGGTTTTCACCTGAATGCTATCGGTCGTGGAGCTTTCGGCACCCGACACGCTGTAGGTATTCGTAAAGCAGAAGGCGCTGCTGGCCTTTTCATTGCCCGCGCTATCTACGAGGTAAGCGGTGATCTGCGCTTTGCTGGTGTCTTCGGATACGACCACGGAGAACTCGCACTGGTTATCCTTATCGTTTGTAACGCCTGCGACTTTGCCCGATTCAGCTACTTGATAGGTGAAGGTTTTGGTGCGAATGCCGTTTTCGCTGGCCGTCGCACCGGCCAGGCTGTCCTGCGTGTAGGTGACGGAACCAAAGTTCACGTTGCCCGCGGCGTCGTTGGTTGTCGTCGTGGTTGCGGGCAGCGGCGCGCCGTCTTCACTCGTGATGGCGAAGCTGAACTCGCCGGCTTTCAGCGTGCGCGTAAGCGACGGGTCGCCCATCGCCAGCTTCTTCGTGCCGGACAAGTTGATAGTTGCCGATTTCGAGTTGTAGCTGTTGGTGAACGCCAGCGACGTGGTGCCTTCCGGATACGCCACGGTAGGCGTTAGCGTGCCAGCGCCGTTGTCGGCAACGGTAACCGTAATGGCGAAGGCGCTTGCCCCGGGCGTCACGCCCGCCTGCGATACTTGCTCGGTTTT
>CAVFVF010000041.1:0-13340 GCA_963625925.1 Eggerthellaceae bacterium
ACCGGAGCATCCTGAGCCATAGCCTCATCAAACACGCGAAGAAGCATGGTATCACCTTCCAGCTCTTCAAGTACCGGCATAAGGCACGAAGAATCGCTGAATTCGGGCTTGCCAAGCAAGTGCGACATGCCAAGCGGATGGCCCTTTACCGCGTTTTGCTCCTTCAAGCAAATAAGAATCTGGCTCATTACCAGGCGAAACAGCTCATCGTGAATCTGTTCCAAATCGAATGGCAATTCAGCGCCTGAAGTAAGCGAGTTTCCAGATAAAACGCGGTTCAAAAGTTCCTGGGTTTTTGCAATTTCTTCTGCAGAATAATCCTTTGGAAGCTCCACCTGACGGTTGAACACCTGGCCGTCCTCGGCAACCACTACCGCAACCAAGCGGTTGGGCGCTAACTGCACCAGGTTAACTACGCGAATATCGATGCTCAAAAAGCGCGGCGGCACCAATAGCGTCATGCAATCGGTAAAACGAGAAAGCGCGGCACTGGTGCGATCCAGCAGATCATCCAAGTCGCTAGCGCTGTTTCGCATTTCGCGAACCAGTGCGTCGTCAGCTTCGAGAGATTCTTGGCTAAGCAAATCGTCAACAAAGGCGCGGTAGCCGTAATCGGTGGGGATACGCCCTGCGGAAGTATGCGGCTGGGCCAAATAGCCCATTTCCTCCAAGCGCGAAAGCTCATTGCGTACCGTGGCAGAGCTAACGCCTAGGTTGTAACGCTCAACCAAAGCGCGGGAACCTACGGGAAAGGCGCAATCGATGTACTCTTCGATGAGTGCACGCAAAATAAGACGGCGCCTATCTGAAAGCATCGCTTCACCCTTTCTTCCCGCGGTATTCGATATGGAACAGATTTTAGCAGCGCCAGCACTAGAGTGCTAATTCGTTACGTTGAAGTCACTTTAGGGAAATCTAGCTACAAAACAGGGCGCCAGAAACAGAATTCAACGTGCTTCTTTGGGCTAAAAATGCGCTCTTCGGCACCAGCAACAAAGAAAAACTGCGGTGCACGTAAAACACGCAACATTACGGAGCCAGGTTATACAGCTCGCCAAACACGTGGTTGCCAAACAGCCAACCCTTTTCGGTAGGCACCCAACGCCCTCCGCTTTTTTCGACGTAGCCATCACGCTCGAGCTCGGCAAAAACCCTAGGCGCGTCTTCTAGCAAAATGGAAGCTTCTTCAACCTGCTCAAACGAAACGCCACGGCTCATTCGCATGCCAAGCATCAAGTCTTCGGCAGCAATCTGGAACACGTCGAGCGATTCGATAACTTCACCAGCCGCTACGCGCTGACGCTCCAAAGCGTTCTGTCGCATGGAAACCGCGCCTGTTCCCAAGCCAAGATAAGGCTTGCCGGTCCAATAAGCGCTGTTATGCCGCGATTCATAGCCCGGCAGCGCATAGCTGGCAACCTCATAGCGATGCATGCCAGCACTTACCAAAACCTGGTTTGCAACCTGCATTAAATCTGCGCCCAAGTCATCGTCTACCACCACTTCACCGGCATCCACGCGCTTTGCAAGCGGAGTGCCGTCTTCTACCATGAGCGGATACACGCTAATATGCGTAACACCCAGCTCAAGCGCACGTTCCAAATCGGACTTGAACAGCTCTTCGGTCTGCCCCGGCAGCCCGCACATAAGGTCGATGCTCACATTTTCAAAGCGCTGCTGTGCCGTAGAAATAGCGGCACACGCCTGGCTTGAATCATGAACGCGGCCCAAGAACCGCAAAAGATTGTCATTAAAACTCTGCACACCAAGCGAAATCCGCGTGGCACCTAAAGCAAAGATGTCTTTCACCATGCGCTCGGTTAGGCTATCGGGGTTTGCCTCTACCGTGCACTCAACTTCGGGGGTTAAATGCATCGAAACGCTTAAGGCATACAGAATGGAAGAAAGCCGTGCGTTGCCCAAATAACTAGGCGTACCGCCGCCCAAATACACGGTTTGGATGGCACCCAGCATATCGGCCCGAGAAGCCTGGCGAATATCAGCAATCAAACGCTCGGTATATTCATCGAGTTTAGCGCTGTTGCAGGCGATGGCGCTGGTTTCAAAATCGCAGTAGGCACAACGCTGCTTGCAAAAAGGAATGTGCAGGTAAAGTGCCTTGTACGGCTCCCACTGCATAGGCTAATCATCTTCTTCGGTATGACGACGAGCCTCTTCAAAGATTGCCGCAAAGTCTTCGTAAGTAACGGCATCGTTGATAGTGCGACGAATCGCTGCAGCATCCTTCATTCCCGCCACATACCACATGGCGTGCTTTCGCATACGCACGATGTTTTTGCCCGTGCGCTCGGAAAGCAACTTTGCATGGCGCGTTGCCAATGCCATTTTTTCGGCAGGAGTAGGGCCGGCATACCCTGGGCCACCATCTAAACGCGAAGCTATATCGCGAAACACCCACGGGTTGCCCTGCGCTCCACGCCCAACCATCACCGCATCGCAGCCGGTTTCTTCTAGCATATCCAAAGCACGCTGACCGCTGGTAACATCGCCATTACCCACCACCGGAATGCTAAGAGCCCCTTTAATGCACTTGATGATGTTCCAATCGGCCTGGCCACGGTAAAACTGCTGGGCAAACCTGCCATGCACGGCAACTGCGGCAGCGCCCGACTCTTGCGCCATAAGGGCAAATTCAAGGGCGGTTTCGTTACCCTCTTCGTAGCCACGGCGAAACTTAACGGTTACCGGCGCCTCCACCGCACTGGATACCGCTTTAATAATTCGCGAAGCAAGCTCAGGGCTGCGCATCAGCGCAGACCCATCGCCCTTTCCGGCAATTTTGCGGGCAGGGCAGCCCATGTTGATATCAATGGCAAAAAGCCTATCGCCCATGGTTTGCTCAACCCATTGAGCTTGGCTTGCCATAGTTTCCGGCTCATGGCCAAACAGCTGCACAGAAACCTTGTCTTCATTGGGCGCAAGCTGCAAAAGATGAACGGTTTTTTCATTGGCGTAGCTCAACGCTTTAGCGGAAACCATTTCGGTATAGGTAAGCTGGGCGCCCTGTTCACGGCACAGCTCGCGAAAAACCTCATCGCTTACGCCCGCCAAAGGCGCCAGAATTATGCGTCGGCCTTCAAACAAATTAGGCATTGCGCAGCCTTAATAAAGTGCGTTGAACAGTTGCGCAGCACCAAGCATAAGCAGAGCGATGATGCCGAACACCGCAACCAGGCAGCCGCAGCCAACGAAGAGCTTGGAACCGTTGGACATATGAGCCTGCTCAGCTTCGCGAGCAGCCTTCTTCTCGTCGAAAGGGTCGTTGAGCCAGTCGTATTCTTCTTTGTTGCGAGCCAACACGCGCCCCTTCCCTACTCGTCAACCTTCAAAATAGCCATGAACGCTTCTTGTGGAACCTCGACATTGCCGATGCTCTTCATGCGCTTTTTACCACGCTTCTGTTTTTCAAGAAGTTTACGCTTACGGGAAATGTCGCCGCCATAACACTTCGCCAAAACATCCTTGCGAACTGCGCGAACGGTCTGACGGGAAAGCACGCGGGCGCCAACGGCAGCCTGAATGGGTACCTCGAACTGCTGACGCGGGATAATCTCTTTCAGCTTTTCGGTAAGCACGCGACCACGGTCGTAGGCCTTGTCGGTGTGAACAATAAACGAAAGAGCATCGATTGGCTTGCCCGCAAGCAAGATATCAAGTTTTACCAACTTGGAAGGCTTGTACTGGTCAAAGTCGTAATCGAGCGAAGCATAACCCTTGGTGCGGCTCTTCAGCTGATCGAAGTAATCCATGATCAGCTCAGAAAGCGGCATTTCCCAAAGCATCTCTACCGTATTAGTGTTCAGGTAATTCATGGTTTTGAATTCACCGCGTCGCGCAACGGTAAGCTCCATAACCGCGCCGACATAATCGGGCGGAATAAGGATCTTTGCCTTTAGGTAGGGCTCTTCAATATGGTCGATTTCGCTCACATCGGGCATATCTTGCGGTGAATGCAGCGAAATCATCTCGCCATCGGTTTTGTACACATGGTATTCAACCGAAGGAGCCGTAGCCAAAAGGTCCAGGCCGAATTCGCGCTCCAGTCGTTCTTTAATAACTTCCATGTGCAAAAGGCCCAAAAAGCCTACGCGGAAGCCAAAGCCCAGTGCATGGCTGTTTTCAGCTTCATACACCAAAGCAGGGTCGTTCAAGGAAAGCTTATCCAGCGCATCCTTCAAGTCTTCGTACTGGTCAGCATCGATGGGGAAAAGACCCGTGTACACCATGGGCTTTACGTCGCGATAACCAGGCAGAGGATCCTCGCAGCCGCCCTCCACCAAGGTGATGGTGTCGCCGACTTTAACCTTTGAAGGGTCCTTCAAACCGGTAACCAAGTAACCAACCTCGCCCACGCCAAGTTCATCAGCGGGGATTTCGGTAGGACGGCGCACGCCCACCTCTTCAACAAGAGCATGAGTGTTAGTTGCCATCATGCGAATGTTCTGGCCTTTGCGCATAGAGCCGTTAACGATACGAACCAAAGCAACCACGCCACGATACGCATCAAAGTAAGAATCGAAGATAAGCGCCGAAAGCGGAGCGCTAGGATCGCCTTCAGGGTGCGGAATGTTGTACACAATGGATTCGAGCAAATCGTGCACGCCTTCGCCGGTTTTGCCGCTGGCAAGCACGGCGTCATCGGCAGGAATGGCAAGGCCATCCTCGATTTCGGCACGAACGCGCTCAGGCTCGGCCGCGGGAAGGTCGATCTTGTTGATAAGCGGAACGATTTCCAAGTTGGCATTCATAGCCATCATGGCGTTAGCCACCGTCTGCGCTTCGATGCCTTGGGTGGCGTCTACCACCAGCACAGCTCCTTCGCATGCAGCAAGTGAACGCGAAACCTCGTAAGTAAAGTCAACATGGCCCGGCGTATCGATAAGGTTGAAGTGGTACAGCTGACCATCATCGGCGGTATAGTCAACGCGAACCGCCTGGCTTTTGATAGTAATGCCGCGCTCGCGCTCGATGTCCATAGAATCAAGCAACTGCTCCTTCATATCGCGCTTCGACACGGTATCGGTAAGCTCCAGAATACGGTCGGAAAGCGTGGATTTGCCGTGGTCGATATGGGCAATGATGGAAAAATTCCTGATATACGTTGGGTCGAGAGCCATGGTTTCCTATCTGTATACGGACGTAGTAGCCCTAAAAAGCAAGCGTGCACTAATTTTGCAGCATTGTTGAGATTCTACCCCACCTGTTGCAATGCCGTGTGATCTTCGTAATAATAGACGAACTGTGTATTAGGAATGACCGAATTCTTGTGGTAAGATCCTAGAGTTTTCGTCTACAGAAAAATAAAAAATACGGAGGATAAAACGTGGCGAACATTAAAAGTCAGAAGAAGCGAATCATCACCAACGAAAAGGCACGTATGCGTAATCGCGCCGTTCGTTCTGAACTTAAGACTGCCATCCGCGTTGTCCGTGAGGCCGTAGAGGCCAAGGACGGTGCTCAGGCTTACGCAGCAGCTCTCAAGGCTTGCCGTCTGCTCGACAAGGCTGTTAGCAAGGGCGTAATCCACAAGCGCCAGGCTGCAAACCGCAAGAGCGGCGTTATGAAGCTCGCCAACACGGTTGTAACCGCTGAAGATATCGCAGCTTACAAGCCTGCAGAAAAGAAGGCTCCTGCCGCCACCGGCAACAAGAAGGCTGCTGCTAAGGCTGCTCGCAAGGAAGCTATGGCTGCTGCAGAGGCTGAAAAGGCCAAGCGTCGCGAGGAAACCCAGAAGGCTCAGAAGGCTGCTGCCGACAAGAAGGCTGCTGAAGAAGCTGCCGCTGCTGCAGAGGCTGAAGCTGAAGAAGCTGCTGAGGCTGAGGGCGAGTCCGAAGAGGCTGCTGAATAACCCAGCTTGTTTGAATCCATCTCGGATCCATTCGCATATCAACAAAAAAAAGGAGCCAATTCGGTTCCTTTTTTTGTTGCTTTAATTCTTTAAAACGGCAGAGAGCTCCCGAGCGTTGCAGAATGCCCTACCAGCTTAATAGGAGCGCTTGCATACGTTGAGCATCCAAGTAAGGAATATCTCATCCTGGTTGCTGCCGCTTTTCATACTCTGCTCAGCATCACGGGCACTGCGAAGTGCCTCAATAAGCTCTTCGGTAGAAAACCCGTTGGCAAAACTGCGGTGATTCTTAACGCGCCAATCGGGCATTTTAAGAACGCTGGCAATACGGCCCTGCTCGCCACGACGCATAAGCGCCTTTACGGTAATGAGCTCGCGAATACGGGTGGTGCACATAGCCAGCAATGCAAATGGCGACATCTTTTCCATGCGGTTGAGCAAATAAACGCAACGGCTAGCATTCCTACGAGAAAAAGCATCAACAAAGTCCCAGGGCTTAACTTCTGCCGTACGCGCCACCATGTTAACGACTTCATTTTCATTAACCGGGTCGGATCCGCGATGCGACAAAGCAAGCTTTTTCAGTTCCCCATCAAGCGAAACGGTATTGGTGCCAACCAAATCGAGTAAAGCGGCGGCAGCGCCTTCGGTAAGGGCGATGCCATGACCAACCGCCATAGAGCGAACGGCCTTGCCCATATCGCGTCTGGCAATAGGGGCGCAGTCGATGATTGCGGTTTTGCCGAGCGCAGCAACCGCCTTATACAGACGGGTATTCTTGGCTACCTTGCTACCCACCAGCGCAAGCACCGTAGTGGCACAGGGGCTTTGCAAATAGTTAACCAGAATTTCCGAGTCGGCTTTCTTCAACTTATCGACATCGGTAACTTCAACCAAGCGCACTTCACTTGCGAACGGAAGCGTTTTAGCGGCTACCACCACTTCGTCGCCCGTGCAGGTAAGACCGGAAAAGCTTTCGGAGTTAAAGGACAAATCACCCATCTTTTCCAAACGAGCGCGCAGACGCTTCATTACCGTTTCGCGCTTAAGTTCGTCTTCGCCTGAAATTAGATAAGCAGGCAAGAGGGGTGCTTGTTGTTTCGTGTTAGCCATGGCCTAAATTTTACCGCATGCAGGTAACCTGTATGCTTTCCTGGCGCAAACTGCATACCACATCGCCCTGCTGGTCGGAGCGGAACACTTGGGCGTTAGTGCCGCCTAAGATGTTTAAGGTTATTTGATTGGGATGCCCATAGCGGTTTCCTTCGCCCACGCTAATAAGCGCCAAGCTAGGATCAAGCTCGCTGGCAAGTTGTTCAGTAAGAGCATTCTTAGAACCATGATGGCTCACCTTTAGAATATCTACCGTGTTAAACGCGTGAGCATCTTCTAACTGTTGGAGCTTTTCCTTTTCAGCGTCCCCCGCAAAAAGCCCCTTCCATTCGGTGTACCCATCCTTGTTCAAATCGGACATCATAAGCAAGCACACGCTATCTTGATTGCCGCCTTCGTCTTCGAGTTTGGCGGGCGAGACCACTTTAAGCTTCAATGACCCAAGCTCTAAATTGGATCCTACTTGTAGTTCGCTGATGTTTTGCGATCCTACGTAACTCGATGCGTTACACATAAGGTCTTGCGCGTTTTTCTGATTAAGTGATTTGATGCCATTGGCAACATAGAGCTGATTGCAAGAAACCACTCCCTTCAAACTGCTTATGCTGCCGCAGTGGTCATCGTCTGGGTGGCTAATAACCAAAGCATCTAGTTTTTGCACGTTTTGCCTGGCCAGAGCTGCCAGAAGCTTTTTTGGCTGGTTCCCGGTATCAACCAGCAAGGTAGCTCCTTCGCTCCTAAATAGAATGGCATCCCCTTGCCCAACATCGAGCATGGTAACCGATGTTTCATTTGCGTAGCGAAACACTCCAATGCCCCACAACAGAGCTAGCACGCACACGCCGGAACCTAGCGCCTTACCGGGAAACGCCACAGGCCACACAAGCCACAACGCAACAGCGATACCCAACGAAACTGCCACCATGAAGGCAAGCGGCATGTTTACGGGCACTGCAGCGAATGGGAGTGCCGCCAGCACATGAACTGTGCTGGCAAACAACCAGCTAAACCCGTAAGCACCCAGCAATAGCAAGCCCCCAACAACAGGAACAGAGCACAGCACAAAACCTGCAACCCCAAGGGTGCAAGCCCCCGTTACCAAAGGTACGGCCACCACATTGCTTAAAGGAGAAACAACCGAATACTGCGAAAACGAATAAATGCTTAAAGGAAAGGTTAAAAGCAATGCCGCAAACGTCATGCAGAACGGCTCGATAACAGCCGTCCGCTTCCAACCTTCGCACTTAGGCAACCATGCTACGAAAAGAGGAGTAAACAACACTATCCCCAGCGTAGATAAGGCCGATAAAGCAAACGAAAGCGAATTTGCGCTTGATGGATCTAGCGCAATCAGAACTATAGCTGCCAATCCGAGCGAAGATAATGCATAGGACCTTCTGTGGGTTGAAAAAGATACCATTCCCAAACCAGCCATTACCGCAGCTCTAAGGCACGATATCGGAAAGCCCACCATCACCAAATACAGAAGCAGAAAGGTTATTTGCAACGCCATAGCTGCACGTTTGGGCAGGCGCAGCATGTGAACAAACTGCGCCACCATTCCCATCACAATAACCAAATGGGCCCCTGATACCGCAACCATATGAGCAAGGCCGGCAACCTTAACTTCCTGATACACCGAAGAAGAAAATAGGCTTTGCCTATCCCCCACCACGAGCGCTTTTAAAACAGAAAGCCCTTCACCGCTGACCCAATCCAGGCCTTCCATGGCGGCAACATTTGCAGCAAAGCCATTGCGTACCTGCGCCAAAAAACCCAAGCGAGACTGTTCAAGTTCTTCTACCTGCGAAAGCTTGCACCCAAGAACAACCCCTTTTTTGTCGTAAGAAGCCTGCGAGCTTGAACTGGGCGTACTGAATCGTGCTCGAGCTTGGAATTCACTGCCAAACGTTAAGGTTTCTTCGCTCAAAAACAGCTTCACCTTAATAGACTGCCCGGGAAGGTATGGATTGTTGCCAATAGGCCAGCAGAGAGCTGTAGCACTTGCGCCGTAATCTCCCTCTTGCGCATCATCCAAAACGCGGAACATAAACGTGCCGCCGCTTTGTGAACTCCAGGCTTCACGTTGCGAATATAGGGAATCAAGCGAAACCGCCTGGAGCAACCAACCCAGTACCAGGAACAAACACACAATTGCATATACAGCCCTGCGGTGCTTAAGCAGTAGCACCACTAAAGCCGCCAAGCACACAACACATAAAACTACGCCAACAGCCAATGCGCCAGTTAACCAACCAGCACTTAGGCAACTTGACGCAAATGCTCCAACCCAAAAGGCGGCACCGCAAAGCAATAAAGGTGGCAATGATGGCCGTTTAGGCGCTTCTGCGAGCAAAGCCCCCATAACTACACCGTAATGCTGTCTTTTATTGCGGCAAACTTCTTATCGCCTATACCGGATACGTTTTTCAAGTCTTCCACCTTGGCAAACGATCCGTTTTCTTGCCTGTAGGCAATTATTTTTGCTGCCGTGCTTTCACCAATGCCGCTTAAAGTGCACAGCTGTTCTGCGGTGGCTGTATTGATATTTACCTTACCGTTTGAAGTTGTTGCCGCAGCCGTGCTAGAGGCCGAAGCTGCAGAAGACCCAGTTGCTGAATTTGCAGTGTTTGCATCGACGCTGGTTGAACCAACCACAATCTGCTCGCCATCGGTAACCACTCGCGCCAAGTTAACCGAAAGCTGATCGGCATCTTCGGCGAACCCACCAGCAGCATTAACCGCATCCTGAATACGAGCCCCTTCACTCAGCTCCACCATTCCGGGCTGCACCACTGCCCCAACAACGTGCACGAACACCTTAGTTTGAGGCTGCGAATCGGCTGATTCCTCAATTTGCTCGCTTTGCGCAGAGGAGTCCTTTGAAACCACCACGCCAGGGCTGCTGAATGCGCCCCAAGCAAACCACACAATGGCAGCCACAACGCCAACAGCAACTACTGCAATACCTATAAGAGCCAAGGGATTTACCCTACGCACACCCAGCTTTGAGCCAATAGAATCAACCTCGTCCAAAAAAGACATCCCTATCCCCTCCCTTACGGGAGAGCATAGGGATGAAACCTTAAATTTTTTGGAACAATATGCGAAACCGATGCGAAAGAAATTCGAAAATTAGTGAAAAATCATTCCAAAATTTTACGAAAAACTTGCGAATCTAATTCGAATTTTTGCTATTCCGATGCCTCTGCCTGGGGCTTCTTTCGCTCACGTGGTGGCTTATAGGAAGGACACTTGTAATCCTTCACCTCTACGCCCTCAACGGCAGCAGCCACCCATTCATCGATGGGAAGCTCCGCTTCAACCTCTTCAACACGCGGGAGCTTAGCATGCGTTTCGGGGTTACGGGGCATAAACAAGGTGCAGCAATCGGGCGCATCCATCGAAGAGATTTCGAACGTGCCCAGCTTTTGCGCTTCGTTGATAATTTCCAGCTTATCGAAGCCGACCAACGGACGATACACCGGCAAGCTGACCGCAGCATTAGTGCACAGCATGTTATCCATGGTTTGCGAAGCTACCTGCCCCAAGCTTTCCCCGGTAACCAATGCCTTTGCACCCTCTTTGCGAGCAATGGCTTCTGCAACCTTGAACATAAGGCGGCGATACATGATTACGCGAAGCTCTGGCGGAACCTGAGCTGCAATTTCACGTTGGTAAGTGCCAATAGGCACCACATACAGACGTGCAAAGCAACCGGTGCGCTCAAGCACCTGGGCAATGTCTTCGAGCAGATACTCACTAGTAGCCGAAGTTTCGGGGCGACCCGAAAAATGCACGCCAATACAGGTAGCGCCACGACGAGCAATGCGCCACGTGGCAACCGGGCTATCGATGCCAGCCGAAAGCAAGCAAACAGCCTTACCAGCGCTGCCAACAGGCAAGCCGCCAATTCCAGGAATAGAGCGACCGTAAATGTAGGTATAGCCCTGAATAACCTCAACGCGAACATCCACATCGGGGTTCTTCATGCGCACTTTCTTTTCAGGGAAAGCCTGACAAAGAGCACCGCCAACAAGCTTGTTCAGCTCCATGGAGTCCACGGGGAAATCGGTGTGGTTACGCCTAGCCGAAACCTTAAAGGTTTCGAACTCGCCCGCATCAGTTAGGGCCTTTACGGCCGTATCGTACATAACCTCAAGCTGCTGCGCGCAACGATAACCGCTGGAAACTCGGGCGATACCAGGTACGCCAGCAATCTGATCGGCAACCGCGCAAGCATCTTCAAACGTTGAATCTTCCGCCAAAAAGATACAGATTCGGCCAGAAATACGCTTGATCTTAACCCCATCGCGCAAAAGCGCCTTGATGTTAGAAACAAGGCGCTTTTCGAATTGGGCTCGATTGTGGCCTTTCAGGCCGATCTCATGATAATGAACCAAGCAAACGCGGCGAAGCGCCTGCTTTTCTTCGAGCTCGGTATTTTGCATTGTGCTTAGTGGTTGTGGATGTCGATGGTGTCAGGAGCGTAAGAAACATCGCCCTTGGAAATCTCATCGAATGCGATAGAGAGCGGACGACGATTGGTGGCACGAGCAATATCAACAGCGGTATCCAGCTGGATTGCACGGCTACGCTGACCACGCATCATTTCATTGATATCGTGAGCACGCTTGGAAGCGAGCGAGCAGAGCAAGAAGCGATCGTTGTCGGTCTGTTCGAGCAGTACGTCGATCTTAGGATCAATGAGACTCATTATTCGTTGGTTCCTCTCGTTACTTATGAAAACGAACTGATGTAAGCAACCAGATCACAGGTTGCACGTTCAAGGTCGTCGTTTACAACCTGATAATCATACTCCATTTTGTGAGCCAGCTCCACTTCAGCGGTTTTCATGCGCTTGGCAATAACCTCTTCGGTTTCGGTGCCGCGACCACGAAGGCGATTTTCAAGCTCTTCCATGCTGGGAGGCTCGATAAACACCAGGTGGCATTCGGGCATCGCTTTGCGAACCTGGAAGGCGCCCTGCACATCAATTTCCAAGATTACCTGGCAGCCAGCATCCATATGCTCCTGCACGCGAGAGCGAAGGGTGCCATAGCAATTGCCATGGACGTTAGCCCACTCAAGAAAGCCGCCTTCGGCTACTAAAGAATCGAAGCGATCCTGATTAATGAAGTAATAGCTTTCGCCATCCACTTCACCAGGACGCGGTGCGCGAGTGGTTGCAGAAACAGAAACCCATACGTTTGGCATTGCTGAAATGAGCCTAGAAACAAGAGTGCCCTTCCCGGCCCCAGAGGGACCGGAAAGGACAAACAAATTTCCTTTGCCTTTGGAACTAGCCAAGACGCTCAAGAAGAGCCTCCTGCTGTCGCTTGCCCAGGCCGCCAAGGCGACGAGAATCAGCGATCTTAACTTCCTTCATGATCTTTGCAGCCTTAGCTTCGCCGTAGCCGGGAAGAGTCTTGATAAGGGTGAAGACCTTCATGCGCTTTACTACCGGATCGTCCTTCATGTCCAGAACGTCCTTGAGCGAAATTTTACCGCTCTGCAGGTCTGCGCGGACCTTAGCCCTCTTCTCGCGACAAGCCTTGGCCTTCTCGAGTGCCTCTTGGCGTTGTTCGGGCGTCAATTCGGGTACTGCCATTTTCGCTCCTTTTCATACTGCCAGGCCGCCAACCTCTTAAACGACCAAGCATTTAATACGATGTTTTGCTTTTACACAAAACTGCAACTTTGTCCAAAAACATGTTCTAAAACGAATCATGTTTCTGAACTGCTTTGATAGTAACTTTTCCCAGCAAAATTTCAATGGAATTCGGAAAATTAGTCGTTATTTTCAAAGGGTATTTGAAAATTGAACGAAAAATTCCTCAAAATCGTGAATCTGTTGAATAAAATAGCAATCAAACTGACCTATTGCCCCCCCCTACCTGCACAAACCCTACATTTATCCTCCATCTAGATAAAACAAAGTACTTACGCAGTAAAAAAGCCGAGCCCCACAAAGGAGCTCGGCGGAATTTTGTGCTTTAAAAAGCAAAAATGAAGCTACAGCAAACGAAGAGCATTAAGCCATAATCTTGCGGAACAGCTCAACCACATCTTCATGGGTTGCCTCGCGCGGGTTGCCTGGATAGCAAGCATCATTTAAGGCATCGGTGGCCAATTGCTCAAGGTCGCCTTCAACAAGGCCTGCACACGTCTTGGGAATTTCAACATCGGCGGAAAGCTGACGAACTGCCTCAATTGCGGCATCTGCAGCTTGGCTGGTAGTCATTGCAGAAGTATCTACGCCCATAGCCTTGGCAACATCAGCCAAGCGCTCCTCAACAACATCTTTGTTGAATTCCATAGCAATAGGTAGAAGCATTGCGCAGGCCACACCATGCGG
>CAVFVF010000042.1:0-12975 GCA_963625925.1 Eggerthellaceae bacterium
ACGGCGTTGTAGGCGTCGCCCGTGCCGCGGACGGCGTTGCCATTCAGCGAAGACGACGAAATAGCGATGGTTTGCTGCTTGTCGGAGCTAACCGCAGCATAGGCACTTTCGGGGTTTGCGGCAGCCACGCCGCCAATGCCCGCAATAAGGGCAACCGCCGCAAGCGTTGCACCAAATGCGCGCTTAACCTGCTTAAATAGCCCCCCCTGGTTAGCCTTTTTTCCGCTAAGATCAATTGCGTTTGAAACAGATGCGTCCATCAAGTTTCCTTCTCTTGCTTTTTTAAAAACGCTGCCTAAAACCCGTATAAAACTCCAAGGCAAAAAGTCCTGGTTTTGTCCGGCCCCTAACAGGCAACCAAATTAGATTTATACAAACCTAAATTATAGCAACAACCTAGCCCAGACGTGCGGTTTTGTATTCACGAGTAACTGAAAAAAAGGACCCCCGCCCGTTGACGAGAGCCCTTGGTTGGGTTGGTTACGAACAGCTACCGCAAATGGCCGAACAAACTGCGCGTCCGTTGCCGCAACAAGCCAGAAGCCTGCCCGTGCTACGGCTACAACAAGTCGGCAGCAACTTCCTTGGCGCAGGCAATGCCATCGGCCAGAGAATTCACCACCAAAGTGGAGCCGTGCTTGGCATCGCCAGCAGCATAGATGGGCGTTTGGCCTTCATGCTGCACACGGTGCGTGCCTTCCACCATTACCGGGCGAATGCCACGACCGCCTGCTTCAACCTGGGCGCCCAAGGCGTCGTACACGCCACGCTCGGGACCGGTAAAACCACAGGCAATAAGCACCAGCTGAGCAGGCAGTTCCTGCTCGGTGCCCATAACGCGCTTAGGGGCACCGTTGCTGCGGTCGAGCTTAACCACGCGCAAGCCGCTCACTTTGCCTTCTTCGGTAAGAACCTCCACAGTGTCGGCGCTGAACAGGCGCGGGTCTTCGCCAAAGTGCTCAATAGCTTCGCGTTGGCCGTAATCGGTCTTCTTTACGAAAGGCCATTCGGGCCACTGGTTGTTTTCGGCTGCGACCTCGGGCGGAGCCGGGTTGTATTCCAGCTGGCGAATGCTCTTGCAGCCCTGGCGAAGCGCAGTTGCAATGCAGTCGGTGCCGGTATCGCCACCACCAATTACCACAACGTCTTTGCCTTCAGCCGTGATTGCGGGATCGGCCCCGTCGAGCAGCTTACGGGTGGAAGCAGAAATGTAGTCCACCGCATACAGCACGCCTTCGGCATCGGCGCCGGGGGCGTTAACGCCGCGCGCATCGGTGGCGCCCACGGCAACCACCACAGCGTCGAAGTTTTCCTTCAGGCGGGCAGCCACCTGTGCATCGGAAGCGTCGGTGTTCAGTTCGAAGGCAATGCCGTTTTCTTTTAGGAAGTTAACACGACGCTCAATTACTTCCTTGGGCAGCTTCATGTTGGGAATGCCGTACATAAGCAAGCCGCCAGCGCGGTCGTTGCGTTCAAACACGGTTACCTTGAAGCCCAGTTCGGCCAGCTGCCAGGCAGCACCCAAGCCGCAAGGGCCCGAGCCCACTACGGCAACGCTCTTGGCATCGGGCGCGGGCTGGCGCAGCGGCTTGGGGCCGCCAGCTGCCCATTCGTGTTCAGAAATTGCGCGCTCGTTGTCGCGAATGGTGGTTGCGCCTTCGATAGAGGCTAAGTTGCAGGCGGCTTCGCACAGTGCCGGGCACACACGACCCGTAAACTCCGGGAAGGGGTTGGTAAGCGCCAAGCGCTCTGCCGCTTCGCCCCACAGCCCGCGATACACCAAGTCGTTCCATTCGGGAATGAGGTTGTGCAGCGGGCAGCCCGAAGTGCGGGCCTTGCCAAAGTTCATGCCAGCCTGGCAAAACGCAACGCCGCACATCATGCAACGGCTTGCTTGGATTTCTTGCTCTTCTTCGGAAAGCGCTACTGCGAATTCGTTGAAGTCTTTCATGGCCTCGGCCGCGCAGCGCTCGGAGTGAGCAACACGGCCGTGCTCGAGGTATGCTCCTGCCTTACCCATTATTTGACTCCTTTTCCTACGATTTCGTACGCACGCTCGAGGGCTTCTTCGTGGCTTTTGCCTTCGGCTTCGGCCTGGGCAACGATTTCAAGCACACGCTCGTATTCCACGGGAATTACCTTTACAAAGTGCTTCTTTGCTTCTTCGAAGCGGTAGAGCATCTTGATGCCGCGCGGGCTCTTGGTGTATTCCACGTGCTCTTCGATAAGGCCGTGGATGTAGTCGATTTCTTCGGCGGTGGGCTCGATGATCTTCACGGAACCCATGTTGCAGCGGGCAGGCAGCGTGCCGTACTCGTCGTACACATAGGCAATGCCGCCGGTCATGCCTGCCGCAAAGTTAAGGCCAACCTCGCCCAAGATAAGGGCAACGCCGCCGGTCATGTATTCGCAGCCGTGGTTGCCCACGCCTTCAACAACCACCGTGGCACCGGAATTGCGAACCGCAAAACGCTGGCCGGCCAGGCCGTTTACAAAGCCGCGGCCCGAGGTTGCACCAAAGAAGGCAACGTTGCCAACAATAGTGTTTTCGTCGTACTGGAAGGTGGCCTCTTCGCTGGGGCGTACCGAAAGCACGCCGCCGGAAAGGCCCTTGCCAAAGTAGTCGTTGGCATCGCCCACAACATTGAGCTCAACGCCCTTGGGAATGAAGGCGCCGAAGCTCTGGCCGGCAGAGCCTTCGCAATCAACCACCACAGAGCCATCGGGCAGGCCTTCGGGGTGCGCCTTGGTAACGGCAGCGCCCAAAATGGTGCCCACGCAGCGGTTTACGTTGGCGATGTCGGCGCGGAAGCGAACCGGCCGCATATGCTTGCGAGCTTGCTCGGTCATGGGCAAGAACAGCGTGGAGTCTAGCGATTTGTCCAGTTCCACGTCGTACTTCATTTCGGGCAGGAAGTGGCGGCCGGCAGCGCCGGGGATGTGGGCGCCGAACTCGCATTCGCCGTTTGCCAGCACAGGCGAAAGATCCAGCAGGTTAGCCTTCCAGTTGCCCGGCACCTGTACCTGGCGCAGGCATTCGGGGTGGCCCACCATTTCATCTACCGTGCGGAAGCCCAGGCTTGCCATAACTTCGCGCATCTGCTCGGCCACGTACAACATGAAGTTCACCACGTGCTCGGGCTTGCCCTTGAAGCAACTGCGCAAACGGCAGTTTTGCGTTGCAATGCCGGCCGGGCAGGTGTCCTGCTGGCAGTCGCGCTGCATAAGGCAGCCCATAGCAATAAGCGGCATGGTGGCAAAGCCAAATTCTTCGGCACCCAGCAAGCAGGCAACGGCAACGTCTTTGCCGTCCATGAGCTTGCCATCGGCTTCAAGCACTACGCGAGAGCGCAGGCCGTTTTGCAGCAGGGTTTGCTGAGCTTCGGCAATGCCAAGCTCTAGCGGCAAGCCCGCATGCCAAATGGAATCGCGCGGGGCAGCGCCGGAACCACCGTTGTGGCCCGAAATAAGGATCTTATCGGCTGCGCCCTTGGCAACGCCGGTGGCGATGGTGCCAACGCCGGCTTCGGATACCAACTTCACCGAAACGCGGGCGTTGGGGTTGGCATTCTTAAGGTCGAAGATAAGCTCTGCCAAGTCTTCGATGGAATAAATGTCGTGATGCGGCGGGGGCGAAATTAGGCCGATGCCGGGCGTAGACTGGCGCACTTCGGCAATCCAGGGGTACACCTTCTTGCCGGGCAGGTGGCCACCTTCGCCGGGCTTTGCGCCCTGAGCCATCTTGATTTGGATTTCGATAGCGCTAGAAAGGTAGCGGCTGGTTACGCCAAAGCGGCCAGAAGCAATCTGCTTGATGGCGCTGTTGAGCGAATCGCCGTTGGGAAGCGGGGTTTCGCGCTTGGGGTCTTCGCCGCCTTCGCCGGAATTAGAGCGGCCGCCCAGGCGGTTCATGGCAATGGCCATGCACTTGTGGGCTTCTTCAGAAATGGAGCCGTAGCTCATGGCGCCGGTGTTAAAGCGCTTCACAATCTCGGAAGCGGGCTCAACTTCTTCCAGCGGCACAGGCGTGCGATCGTCTACGAAGTCTATAAGGTCGCGCAGGCGAATGGCGCGCCCTTCCTGGTGCAGGTGGTTGCTGTATTCCTTAAACAGGTCGTAGCTGCCTTCGCGGCAAGCGTGCTGCAACAGATAGATGGTTTGCGGGTCGATAAGGTGCTCTTCGCCGCCTTGCGGGCGCCATTTGGTAAGGCCCAAAGAAGGCAGCTGGTTGGGAGCAGGCGAAAATTCGATGGCCACGGCATCGTCGTAGCGTTGGTTTTCTTCGCGCTGAACGTCGGCAACGCCCAAGCCGCCCACGCGCGAAACCGTGCCGGCAAAGTACTTGTCAACAAATTCCTGCTTAAAGCCAACCGCTTCAAAGATCTGGGCGGAATGGTAGCTCTGCACCGTGGAGATACCCATCTTGGACATAACCGAAGTGATGCCCGCGGTAACCGCTTTGTTGTAATTAGCAATGCCCTCTTCGGCCGTTACGGCAAGCGAGCCCTTTGCGGCCAAGTTGGCAATGCAGTCGTGGGCCATGTAGGGGTAAATGCCCGAAGCGGAGTAGCCCACCAGCGCGGCAAAGTCGTGCGCCGAAAGCGCGTCGCCGGTTTCAACCACGAAGTCGGCAAAGGTGCGAACGCCTGCGCGGATAAGGTGGTTGTGAACCGAAGAAACGGCCAACAGCGATGGGATAGGCACTTCACCTGCGGCAGCGCGGTCGGACAGCACCACGATGTTAACGCCGTTGCGCACTGCGCCCTCTACCTGCTCGGCCAGCTGGGTAAGCGCGGCTTCCAGGGCGTCTTCGCCGGCGTCGCGCTTGTAAGTACAGCTGAAACGCTGAGCCTTGAAGCCCACACGGTCGATTGCGCAGATGCGATCGAACTGGGCCTTGTTGAGCATGGGGCCATCCAGGCGAATGAGCTGGCAAGCATGGCGGGAATCTTCCAGCAGGTTGCCGTGGTTGCCGATGTAGATAACGCTGGAGGTTACCAGGCTTTCACGCAACGCGTCGATAGGCGGGTTGGTTACCTGGGCAAACAGTTGGTAAAAGTAGTCGAAGAACGAGCGGTTTTTCTTGGAAAGGCAAGCCAGCGGGGCGTCGATGCCCATGGAAGCCAGCGGCACACCGCCCTTTTCGGCCATGGCGCGCACCACTTCATCGACGTCGTCGTAGTGATAGCCCAGCTTGGCCATGCGCACGGCCAGGGGCACGCCGGCATCGGCTTCGGGTTGGGCTTCGGTGGGTGCCTCAAGGTCGGAAACTTCGAGTTTTTCTTCCTTAATCCAATCGCCATAGGGCTTTTCCTTGGCGTAGCGGGCACGCACTTCGTCGTTCCAAATAATGCGGTCGGAAGTGGTGTCGATTTCTACCATTTCGCCAGGGCCGAGGCAACCGGCGCTCAAGATATTCTTGGGCTCGATTTCGATGGTGCCCACTTCGGAAGAAAGCAGGAAACGGTCGTCGCGGGTTACGTAGTAACGAGCAGGGCGCAAGCCGTTGCGGTCGAGCGCGGCACCGAAGGTGGAGCCATCGGTGTAGGCAATGGCGGCCGGGCCGTCCCACGGCTCCATGAGCATGCTCTGGTACTCGTCGTAGGCGCGGCGGCGCGGCGGCAGGTTGTCGTTGTGGTCCCAAGGCTCGGGCAAGAGCATAGAAACCGCGCGCGTCATGTCGCGGCCATTCATAACCAAGAACTCCAGCACGTTGTCGAGCACGGCGGAGTCGGAGCCTTCTTTGTTGATGATGGGCAAAACCTGCTCAAGGTCTTGGCCGAGCACGGGCGAGTACAGGTTGGGCTCGCGGGCGCGAATCCAGTTGACGTTGCCCTTCAGCGTGTTGATTTCGCCATTGTGAATGATGAAGCGGTTGGGGTGCGCGCGCTCCCACGAAGGAGTGGTGTTGGTGGAATAGCGCGAGTGCACCAGCGCAATGGCGGTTTTAACCGCTGCGTCGGAAAGGTCGATGTAGAAGCGGCGCATCTGCGTTGCAACCAGCATGCCTTTGTACACGATGGTGCGGGCGCTGAAGGAGCACACGTAGAAGATGTGGCCGTCCAAGGCGTGCTCGGCATCGGCTGCCTTTTCAATCATGCGGCGACATACGTACAAGCGGCGCTCGAATTCACTGCCACGGGCAACGTTTTCGGGGCGGCCGACGAAGGCCTGCAAGATAGTGGGCATGCATGCACGTGCGGTAGAACCCAAGTCGTGCGGATCGATGGGCACTTCGCGCCAGAACAAAAGAGGCAGGCCGGCCTTAGCGCAGCCTTCTTCAAAGATTCGCTTAGAAACTTCCACGCCACGGTTGCTTTGCGGGAAGAAGAGCATGGCAACACCGTAGTCGCCTTCATCGGGCAGCAGATGGCCGCACTTTTGGGCTTCCTTGCGGAAGAAATGATGCGGAACCTGAAACAGGATGCCGGCGCCGTCGCCGGTGTTGTGCTCCAGGCCCTTGCCGCCGCGGTGCTCCAGGTTCACCAAAACTGAAAGAGCATCATCGACCATTTGGTGGGTGCGCACGCCCTTTAAGTGGGCCAACGCGCCGATGCCGCAAGCATCATGCTCGAACTCAGGACGATACAACCCGCGCTGCGCAGGTGCGTTCTGTGGTTTCATTTCCGAACCTCTCACTTTCTTAGTTGCAAAAGCAGCCGAATGCTTTGTCCTTTGCCATTCGGCGGCTTTGGCGAACCGCTTGGGGTGCCCATATGTGAACACTTGGGGCTAGTTCGCTAGCAAACACGGTACCCGCTTTGACGGGCCGTGCGGGTAGGCTCCCTGATACGTAACATACCCGAAACAGGGTTGAAACAGGACGGTCTATTTGGACGCGTTCATGGATATTTTTAAGCGCTGTAAATGTTTCGAGCCGTAACATTTGCGCGGTGAACGGTTGGGGCGTACGTGGGGGCAAAGCGCTACTCCCCTGCAAGGGATATTTCGATGGGTGCAAGGCGCTACTCCCCTGCAAGGATATAGGCGCGGCGATAGAGCGGAGCTAACCAGCCGGACACCACTTGGCAGATGGCACCGATGGCAAACATGGAAATGAAGGTGCCCACGCCCACGCCAAGCAAATAACCGCACAGGGCAAAGGACATTACAGTGGCGATGCACACGCGAGCAACGTCGTTGATGATCTTTGCCTTGCCGAAGGGCAAGTGGATTATATGCATGAGCGCCTGAGTGCAACCATCGGCCGGGTTGAGCACGAAATCCATGGCCACCATGGCGCTTACGCCCACGCCTATGCCTACGATGCCGACGGCAAACATGATGCAGCTAACCGCCAGGTTGGGGTTATGGCAAAACCAAAACAGGTCGAGTGCCAGAGTGGCGTCGAGCAAGTCGATAAGCAGGCCAAACAAGATAGCGAAGGGCAGCTGCAACAGAACCTTTGCGCTTACTTTGCGAAACACGATTACTTGGATGGCGATATCGATGCAATACAGCACCATGCACGACTGACCAAGGGTAAGCAAGTGGGTGCCTTCGCTAAATACCAGGGGCACCGATTGGAACGCAGGCGCGCCGAAATTGCTGCGAGCACTAAGCACTACGCCAATGCCGCAGATGAGCACGCCGGCCAGGTACAGAAAAACACGCAGCGGCATGTTGATGGTTTGGGGCGCTAAGGCTGGGGTACCGCCCGCTGAGGCTGCGGGTGCGCTGGCGGGGTTTGAGGGCGCAGACGTGCTGGTGGGGCCTGAGGCCGCAGGCGTGTTGGCGGAGTTCGAAGCCGCAGACGTGTTGGCGGAGCTTGAGGCCGCAGGTGCGCTGGCGGGGCTTGATACCGCAGACGTGTTGGCACAATGCGATGAACGTTCGTTCCCCATGCGGCCCTCCCCTGCGCCTTCGAACAACTTTGGAATTATTTTCGCAAGTTTTTCCAATTATTTTGGAAAGATTTTCGAACTATTTTCGACAAACTTTCGCATCGCTTTCGCACTTTGTTCCAAAAAATTTAAGGTTGCGCCGATAGTCTGAAGCCGGTGTTTCGCTCTCCGGGCAGCTCCTGGAAGGGAGGTGTCTAGTTATGGATGTACCTACCGTACTGGCGCTTTGCGCAGTCCTTAGCACAGTCATAGCGATTATCGACATCGGCCAACGGCGCGGTTAGCCGCGCCCTGTGTTGGCGGTGTCGAGAAAGGAGGACGAACAGTTTCGTAAAAAGAAAGAGCCGGATTGCCAACAACCAAAGGCTCAATCCGACTCAAGTAAAAATACGGAGCTGCCCGAGTTAGCGGGACACCGTTCTTGTTGTTGATGTTAACAGCAAGGCTATCAATTTTCAGCAGAAATTCTTCAGGCGCAAAAATTGCCAAAACCGCAGCCGGAAAGAGGAAAGCAATGCCAGAAACTTACGCACATCATCCATATTTAAGAACAGTATCGGGTGCACTTTTAAGTACCGTATTCGATACCAAACAGAGATGCACTATGACCGCCATCTTCTCTTCTTCCGCCCTTAAAACCAACCAGCGCGAAATCAAGGACATTGCCCTGAAAGAAATCGTGCACATCACCGAAAACGGCAACGGCGCGTTCATCTTCTGCTCGGAAGAGCTATTCCAAAAAAAGCTGCAGGAAGCTGCCGACAACGCCGCCTACGAGGCGCGCATGGCCTACGTAATTGAACGTGGCCGCGCTGAAGTTGCCAGGGGTGAATACGTTGAGGGCACCGATGCAGCATTCAAGGAACTAGAAAAGAGGTGGGCGGCCAATGGCAACGATTAAGTACGCGGAAGAGTTCTTTGCAAAACAACAAGCGGCCGAGCACATGCCCGGCCGCTTTACGTTTAAGCTTTGGCTCTTAACTAGCCCAGTGCGTCGATAATTTTGCGCGGAACGCCATCGAATTCCGGAACAGGAATCATGTGGGGCTCAACACCGCGGTCGAGCAGGATACACTTGCCTTCCTTCTTGAAGGAATCCCATTCGGGAAGCTTCGTGCCATCAATAGCCTCGCCATTGGGGTTGCCCGTCTTGATGAAGTTTGCCCAGTAGGAATTCATTGCGTTGGAAAGATCCATATCAACGCCTGCGAAGGGGCGGTACGAACGTAGGAACGTCTGGAATACGTACATCTGCTCGCCGCTGTGCCATGCGCCGCAATTGGGCTCGCCCGGAGCTGCTGCTGCAAAGTGGAACATGTAAGCATCAGACTCGCAAGCATCTGCCATTTTTTCGCACAGAGCCAACGTGCCAGAATAGAAGCCATCGCGCATGCCATGCACATTGGGGTCGCTTGTGAACGACTGGTCTTCATTTGCGTTGGTGCCAATAAGCACAGGGACATCGGCAAAACCAGCCTTGCGCCAGGTTTCTACCAGGTCTTCAGGCAGAACATCGTCGCCATGAACCGGCTGGGTAGGCAGCGGGGCAGGCGGGTTGGCGCCCAAGAAGGCCTGCCACTTTTCCCACAGCTCTTCAGTGCTGGCTTGGCGCATTTCTTCGATGCTCATGCCCAGCGAATTTACAAACTTATTGCAGTAGTCGGTAGCAAACTCTTCCTGCGTCATGCAGGGGATGGGGCCACCGGCAGAGTCCATGATGGCGCCAACGAATTTGCCCTTGGCCAACGGAGAGCACATAAGGTCGAATACGCTCATTGCGCCAGCAGACTGACCCATGATGGTGATGTGATCGGGGTCGCCACCGAAGGCTGCGATGTTGTTATGCACCCAATCCAAAGCCAGCAGCTGGTCCTTCAAGCCGTAATTGCCCGACTTGCCCGAAGCGGCCTCGGCATCCAGGCTATCGCAAGTAAGGAAACCAAAGGGACCAATGCGATAGTTGAAAGAAACGTAAACAATACCCTTCTTGGCAAAAGCCAAGCCATCGGTTTCAAGCTTGTTGGCATAGCCGCCGACAAAGCTACCGCCGTAAATCCAAAGAACAACCGGCAGCTTTTCGTCGGGCTCTTCGGCCGGGGTAATAACGTTCATATAAAGGCAGTCTTCACTCATCGGGTAGTCGACGGGATAAAACTCCTTCTTATAAAAACCAGCGGTGCGGTTTTGCATGGGGATAGGGCTGTACTCGTAAGCCAGGTACTCCCCTTCCCAAGGCTCAGCCTTTTCGGGAGCGCGCCAACGCAAATCGCCCACAGGCGGCTTTGCATACGGAATGCCTTTGAAAATAGTCGAAGCCTGGTATTCGCTCGACTGACCAACTACAACGCCGGTCTCGGTAACGGCCTTTAACAGTGCCATGCTCTCTCCTCTCCTTAGCAAACAGCGCTAAGCGCGCCATTTCAACGCCTTGAGTCTAATAAGGCACAGGTGCGCCAGTCCAATACCATTTCCGCCAAAACCCGATACCTAGAACGTATCATTCGATAACGCTAATCGGCTTTATGTTCACTAAATGCGAATTCCAACTGGCATTTCTCTAAAATCGCATGAATTTTTGCATACATGCATTTTTCCAAAAAGCCCAATAATTACGCTAAAGGTATCGTTTATGACCCTTTTGGAATTGGACATAGGCTACTGCGCACTCAATAATCCAAACAAAGGCAATTCACTTTCGAAAGGTGTCGAAAGTGCTGGCCATAAGGGCGCCGCGGGGACGGCGCATAGGGAGTAAAGAGAAAGGAGGACGCTGTGGCTGAAGAAAAGCTAGAGGCCAAGGGGCTTTCCGCCTACTTGCCTATCGTTATCGCAACGACAGTGTTCGCATTCGTACCAGTTTCCATGCAGGCATCGTGCATGGGCATCTTCTTCCCCTCGATGGTGGAAGACTACAATGTTCAAACTTCGAACATCACCATTTACATGACCATCGGCGGCCTGATCCTGGCCGTGGGCATGCCGTTTTTGGGCAAGCTGCTGGCCAAGCATGACATCAGGATTATTTCCTCCATCCAGATTTCGATCGTAGCGCTGTGCTTCCTTTCGCTGGCATTTTCCGCTTCAATCGTTCAGGTGGTAATCTCCGGCGCAATCCTGATGGCCGCCAGCGTTTCTATACTGGGTCTTTCCAACCCCACGCTCATTAACCGTTGGTTCAAAGACCGCGCAGGTTTTGTAATTGGCCTGGTTGCTGCCTTCACCGGCATTGGTGGTGTTGTATTCATCCAGGTAGGCCGCACCATCATGGCTGCTGCCGACTACCGCACCGCATTCATCGCTTATGCAATCATCATCCTTGTTGTTTGCCTGCCTTTCTCGCTCTTCGTAATCAGGAACAAGCCCTCCGACAAGGGCATGCTTCCCTATGTTTCGCAGAAAACCGCCTCTGACGGCAACGCTGCAAAGGCCGCTGTTAGCAAGAACTGGTCTGTTGATGTTCAAGCCGCAATCAAGAGCCCCGCATTCTGGCTGGTTGGCATCTGCGGCGCTGTAGCCAACATGGTTGTGGTTATCGCCCAGTTCTTCCCCACCTATGTAAACGCACTCGAAACCACCGGCGTTGCCGTAATTATCTCTGGCGCAACTTTGGCCACCATCGTTTCGGCTGGCCAGGCAGTTTGCAAGCTGTTGGTTGGTGCAACTTCCGACCTTAACCCCACCGCAGTGATCCTTGGCTCTTGCGGCCTTGGCGTGGTTGGCATTTTGGCAATTGCCTATGGCCCCACCACCTTCCTGATGCCCTGCGGCGGTGCAGTATTTGGTTTCTACTACGCATCCGTTGCGGTTATCATGCCTATCTTGGCAGGCGCGGTATTTGGCACCGGCGAAAACTACTCCATCGTTTATGGCCGTTGCAACACCATCATCAACCTGTGCGCAATTCCCGCAGGCTTCATGTGGCCCGTTATCGCCGAAACCTTCGGCGGCTACGTTGCAGCATTCTGGGTTGCAATCGTGATGATCCTCGCCTTTGGCGCTATGGCGTTCCTGGCCATCAAACTTGGCAAGTCCATCCCTCGTGCGGAAGATCATTCCGCAATTGCTCAGCAGGCAGAAGCTGAAGCCTAATGGCTTAAACTCAAACTGCGAGCAAACCCCTAGCACCGTTGGCGTTCCCTACTCGTCAGCGGTGCTTTCTTAGGTTTAGGACGGTTTCAAAATGGAACTCTACCAACTCAAATATTTGCAAGAAATTGCCCGCTGCGGCAGCCTTCGCGAAGCCGCCAAGCAGCTGCACATCACCCAGCCACCGCTTTCACGCTGCATCAAAGCGCTTGAAGATGAAATTGGCGAGCCGCTGTTCGACCATGTTGGCAGAAACATTGTGCTCAACGACGTAGGCAAAGTTGTGCTTCTGGGCGCCAATGCCACCATTCAATCCGCCGAGGCGATTAAGCAGTCGGTCGACGAATTTGTACGCAGCAGGGAACAAACCATCAACCTGTACGCACCCGTACCATTGGGCAACGACGCCCGTGTGCTTTACGAGTTCAAGCAGAAGTATCCTAATGTTCGCCTAAGGGTTGGCGTTGCGCCGGCGGAAACCTTGAAGTACGAAATTCCCGACCTTACCTTCTTTGCGAGTCCGGTAGACCATTCCGACAAGTCGAACTACGTTCACTTGGGCGACGAAGATATTGTGCTGGCTGTGGCAAATGATTCACCGCTGGCCAAGCTTGATTCAATTGCGCTCAAAGAGCTTAACGGGCACGATTTCATTACCAACGTGCCCAATGTTTATTCCACGATGGTGGGCGAAATGCTCAACGAAGCGGACGTAACACCGCACCTTGTTATGGAAAACCAGTCGTATCAGCAGATTATCGATGCAGTAAGCCTAGGCTTCGGCGTTGCTCTGGTGCCTGAGGTTACCTGGATCAACGAGCGCAGCAACGTAACCCTGCTGCCGCTAACCGATGTTCACCGGTGCCGCCATCTGTACCTGAAATGGCCCGAAGGCTCAGTGCTTTCAGGTGCCGTGGAGCTGATGAAAGACTATCTAGTAGAGCACTATCGCAAAGTAGCCAAGCAGCCCAAAGCGGCCGAAGGCAAATAGGCTCAGGAAGCAGCCGACCTGCTGGACGTTACTCGCCCGCGCATCTACGCGCTT